>JALZHC010000063.1 GCA_030914105.1 Acidobacteriota bacterium | reverse complement strand
GGTTCAACGTCTGGTCGGTGACGCTGACGAAGCCTTGAATCGCGCCCTTCGCGCCGCGCGCGTCGTGGTAGACCTCGACGAAGCCGTTGGAGAAATCGACGGTCACGCGGTTCTGCACCCAGGCCTCGCCCACGGCAATCCAGTCGCGCGGCTCGCCCGTCTGGTAGTAGCGTACGAGCTTGTCGATCACTTCCGCCTGCCCCGGCTCGGCGTAAGGCCGGGCCTGTTCGAGATAGCCGATGGCCTTCTTCAGATATTCGGCGTAGAGGCCGGGCGGCACACTTGCGTCGGGCGTGCCGGCGCGGTAGACCTCTTCGGCGAGCGTGCCGTCGGGGCGCTTGACGACGCGCGAGTTCAAGGGGTAGTGCTCCTGAAAGTTCTTGAGTTCGGCGAGCGTCACATTGGGGCCGTAGAGGTTGTTCGAGCTGGCCTGGATGATGTCGAGTCCGCCCTGCGGACTCTTGGCCGTGGACATCGGCTCAAACGCCGGGTCGAAGAAAGACTGTCGCAGCTCGCTCAACTCTGTGCGCAGCTCTTCGGGCGTCATGCGGAGGCCGCCGTTTTTGATTGCCTGGAGCGCGGCCTGTTCGAGTTCGGCGGGCGTGAAGTCGGGGAGGAATTTCTGCGCCGTGTAGTTATTGTGGTTGCCTGTGTTGGCCCAGAAAAGCTTGGTGTAGTCAACGATCTTCCTGAGCGACGCGGGCGGCACGCCTTTCGGGTGCGAGACGATTGATTCGAGCAGCCGTTTCTGCCGCAGGCCGTAGCGCGAGAGCTGGTCATAAATAATCGGGTCGACGGCGATGGCCGCCTGCGAGAGGTAGTAGGCCAGGAGCTTCTGGCGCGGCGAGAGCGCGCGGAAAGATTCGGCCTCGACCTGTAGAATCCCGGTCGTGCCGACGCGCTCGACGAGAGACGTGCGCTCCGGCGCTTTGGCGGTGCGCGCCGCCGCGGGCCTCTGCGCGAGCGCGGGCGCGGAGCAGCCGAAAACGGTTGCGGCGGCGACGAGGGCGGACAAGAAAAGGCGCGCGGGTGAACTCAACTCGGAACCTCCGTCGGAATGTCTGGAGTGATGCCCGGGGTTGACGCAAGTATGCCACAGAAGGGAGGGCAAAAGTAAAAAGTCAAAAGCAAAAGTTAAAGGGGAGAGCGGACTCGACTTCATCCCTTCACGACATTTGCAACCTCTGCGGTTAAGTGAGACCGGCTTAACCGCAAAGACGCGAAGTGGGCGCAAAGGTCGCAAAGGGGTTAAAGCTCAACGTCTCTCTTTTGCCTTTTGCCTTTTTACTTTTGCCTTCCTCGCGGCTGGCGCGAACGGCTTGAATCGTCCATAATAGCGCCCCTTCGAGAGCCTTCGGACTCGCAAGCCTTACAGCATGGAGCTTGACGCGGAGAAGAGAGAGGCGGGGACAGTCGCGCCGGATTTTCTGAGCCGGCGCGCGGGCGTCGTCTGCGCGCTGCTGCTCGCGCTGATGGGGGCGCAGATGCTCTTCGTCATCCGTCAGAAGAGCATCACGGTCGACGAGTGGGTGATGATCCCCGCCGGTTACTACCACCTGACGACGGGTGACTTCAGGCCCGTCGGCGAGCACCCGCCGTTCGCCAAAGTGCTCGCCGCCGCCCCGCTGCTGCTGACCGCGACGCGCGCGCCGCGCATCGACTCAGCGCCGCACGACTACCCGTACTTCCTCGACAAATTCGACAAGTTCTGGCACATGAACGCCGAGCGCTTCGACTACCTCACGTTCTGGGCGCGCGTGCCGGCCATCCTCGTCACGCTCGTTCTGGGCGCGCTCGTCTTCGTCTTCGCACGCCGTCACTGGGGCGCGCGCGCCGCGCTCTTCGCCGTCGCGCTCTTCGCCTTCGAGCCGACGGTGCTCGCGCACGGGCGCGTCGTGCAGACCGACATCCCTTCGGCGCTCGCCTTCCTCCTCTTCTGCTTCACGCTCTACGAGTACCTGCAAGCGCCGACGTGGCGGCGAGCCGTCTACGCGGGCCTGACGCTGGGCCTGGCGGCGGTGACGAAGTTCTCGATGATCGCGCTCGCGCCGCCGCTCTTCCTCCTCCTGGCCGCGCTCTTCGTCCTCGCGCCGCGCCGACATCTCCGCCGCGCGCACGTCGCCGCGCACGCCGCCGCGCTCGCGCTCGCCGCCGTGCTCTTGGTCAACGCCGCCTACTTCTTCCACAGCCGCGCGCCGGAGCCTCTGGACAACGCGCTCGCGCGGCTCGTCGTGCCCGTGCGCGTCGCCGAAGAGTTTCACGCGCCGCTCGAAGCCGGCTACTACGCGCTCCAGATCGTCTTCCCCGTAGACTTCGTGAGCGGCATCGGCTGGCAGCTCGGCCACGCGCACGAAGGCCACCAGGCCGGCCTGCTCGGCATGTACAGCCATCGCGGCTGGTGGTACTACTTCCCCGTCGCCTTCGCGCTGAAGACTTCGCTGCCGATTCTTCTGCTCTCGCTCGCCGCAGTCGCTTGGGCCGCCTTGCGTCTGCGCCGCAAGGTTGAGGGGCGCGTGTTGCTGCTCGTCGTGCCGCTCGCGTTCTTCACCGGCCTGCTGATGCTGAGCACGATCAACATCGGCGTGCGCTACTACCTCCCGGCCTACCCGTTCTTCTTCATCCTCGCGGGCGCGATGATTGACGACCTGCTGCGGCGCGGCATCGGTCGAGGGGGCCGCAAGGTCGCGCTCGCCGCGGCCCTCGCGTCGGTCGCGTTATGCTGGGTTGTGGTCGAGGCCGCGCGCGCCTACCCCGACCACATGAGCTACATGAACCAGCTCGCGTCGGCGCGCCCGCATTGGTGGTATCTTTCTGACTCGAACGTCGAGTGGGGCGACGACGTGCGCGACCTCGCGCTATACTTGCGCGCGCACGGCGAGCACCGCGTCGGCGCGGCGATACTGTGCTGGTCTGTGCTCGACGTCTACGACATTGACGGCGTGGACATCTTCGTGCCGCCGGGCGAGCGACCGGAGCGCGTGCGCTACGTCGCCGTCGGCGCGAGCAACCTGAACGGCTCGACCGTGCCGGGCGGCTTCGACAACGGCGTCACGCTCACCGAAGAGGAGCGCGTCAACTACTTCGACGAGTTCCGCCGCCGCACGCCGGAGAAGGTCTTCGGCGGCTCGATCTACCTGTACCGCATGAGGGAGTGAGGAAGACGTGATAAGTGATGAGTGATAAGTGATAAGAAAGAGGCGCGGCCTTCACTTATCACTTCTCACTTGTCACTCATCACTCTGCACTTTATGAACACCGACCGCACGCTCATCGTCGTGCCGACCTACAACGAGCGGGAGAACGTCGGCGCGCTCGTCGCGCAGCTTCTGGAAGTCGCGCCGGAGGCGGACGTGTGCCTGCTCGACGACAACTCGCCGGACGGGACTGCCGCGCTCGCGGAGGAGTTGTTCGGCTCGAACCCGCGCTTCTCGGTGATGCGGCGCGAGGGCGCGCGCGGCTACGGGCGCAGCCTCGTTGACGGCTACCGGCACGCGCTCGCCGCCGGCTACGCGCGCCTCGTGCAGCTCGACGCAGACTTCTCGCACGACCCGCGCGCCATCCCCGCGCTCGTCGCCGCGAGCCGCGAGGCCGACGTCGTCATCGGCTCGCGCTACTGCGCGGGCGGGCGCGTGGAGAACTGGCCGCTCCGGCGTCGTCTCCTGAGCCGCTTCGCCAACCGCTACGTGTGTGCCATCACGGGCCTGCGAGTCGGCGACGCGACGGGCGGCTTCCGCTGCTACACGCGGCGGGCGCTGCGCCGCCTGCTCGAAGGGCGCGTCTCGGCGGAAGGCTACGCTTTCCTCGTCGAGTCGGTCTTCCGCGCGCACCGCGGGGGGCTGGCCGTCGCGGAAGTCCCCATCACCTTCACCGACCGGCGCGAGGGGCAGTCGAAGATGTCGCGCCGGGTGATCTACGAGTCCGTGCTCATGCCCTGGCGTCTGCGCCTCGCGAAGAGCAAGGATGAAGGCGGAAGGATGAAGGATGAAGGGGAATTGATTCATTGACTCATCGGTTCATTGATTCAATTGCTGAATGACCCGATGATTCATTGAATCAATGAGCCGATGAACCAATGAATCAATCTCTTCTTCCCCTTCATCCCTCATCCTTCCGACTTTTCCTTGACTCTCCGCCGCGTTTGGCGTAAGAAGCCTACGCTCTATCAATCTTTCGGCGGAGTTCCTGCCATGAAGAGATTCATCGCGCTGGCCGCGCTCCTTCTAGCGGCTTCGGCCTGCGCCACCACCACCAACACGAACGAGGGGGCGAACACGAACGCCAACGCGAACGCCAGTCCCGCCGCGACGGCCACGCCAGCCGGCGTCACGCAGGCCGACCTCGAAGCCAAAGAGCATCAGGTGTGGGATGCGTTTAAGGCGAAGAACTACGACGCTTTCGGCGCGCTGCTCTCGGACGACTTCACCTACGTTACGAACAGCGGCGTCTACGACAAGTCGCAGACGATTGATGCCATCAAGAAGTACGACCTGACCGACTACTCATTCTCCGACATCAAGTTCGTGAAGGTGGACGATGACCTCGCCGTTCTCGTTTACACCTGCACCGAGACGAGCACGGTCGGCGGAAAGCCGTCGCCCGAATCGGGCAAGAAGGTTTACCACGCAAGCGCCTGGGTCAACCGCGGCGGCAAGTGGATCGCCGCCTACCACCAGGACACGCTGAAGATGGAGCCGCCCGCGGGCCAGGGCGGCAACACGAACGCGGGCGGCGCGTCGAACGCCAACGCCTCGAACGCGAACGCCTCGAACAAGAACGCGAACGCTTCGGGCGCGAACGCCAACACGTCGGCCTCGCCCGCGGCGACTCCCGCCGCGCCGGCCTCGGCCACCGACGCCGAGAAGGCCGTCTGGGACGCGCTCAAATCGAAGAACTACGACGCCTTCGCCGCCTTCATCGCCAGCGGCGCGGTGGAGGTCGAGCCTGACAGCGGCGTTACGGACAAGTCCGGCTCAATCGAGGGCGTCAAGCACTTCGACGCCTCCAAGCTCACGCAGAGCGACTTCAAGGAGACGAAACTCGACACCGACTCGACGCTCGTCACCTACGTCGTCAAGGGGACGATGAACGGCAAGCCCGTGAACGAGCGCCACAGCACCGTCTGGAACAACCGCGGCGGCAAGTGGCAAGCCTACTTCCACGAGGGCACGGTGGCGACGAAGTAAGGCGGAAGGACGGGGCGGAGGGATGAAAGTTTCCAGCCCGGCCTGGGCGTTTCTTATTTATCCCTCCGCCCGCTTGCCATCGCGGCCTATTCCTCTCTTACCAGCGGACGGAGTCTTCAGTCACTCCCGACGTTAAGCCATGCCCTCCCCGAACACACTCCTGCAAGGCCGCTACCTCGTCATCCGGCAGTTGGCGAAGGGCGGGATGGGCACGGTCTACGAGGCGCTTGACCGCCGGCTCGACGCCACCGTCGCCTTGAAAGAAACCTCTTTCACCGACGAGGCGTTGCGCCGGCAGTTCGAGCGCGAGGCGCGCCTGCTTGCGCGGCTGCACCACCCGGCGCTGCCGCGCGTCAGCGACCACTTCAACGAGGGCGAGGGGCAGTTCCTCGTCATGCAGTTCATCCCCGGCGAAGACCTTGAAGGGATGCGCCTCAAGCAGCCCGGCGGCGCGTTCCCGCCCGAACAAGTTTTAGACTGGGCGGAACAACTGCTCGACGCCTTAGACTACCTGCACACGCAACAGCCGCCCGTCGTCCACCGCGACATCAAGCCGCAGAACCTGAAGCTGACGGCGCGCGGCCAGATCATCCTGCTTGACTTCGGGCTGGCGAAGGATTCTAACTCGCGCGTCACCGCGACGGGCAGCGTCTTCGGCTTCACGCCCTCCTATGCCCCGCTCGAACAGATTCAAGGCACAGGCACCGACCCGCGCAGCGACCTCTACTCGCTCGCCGCGACGTTGTATCACCTGCTGACCGGCGTCGCGCCGCCCGACGTGCTGACCCGCCTGTCCGCCACCTCGGACGGTCAGCCCGACCCGCTCCGCCCGCCGCACGAGATTAGCCCACGCATCCCGGCGGCGGTCTCTAACATTCTCCTCAGGGCGATGTCCGTCGGGCGCGGCCATCGCCAACCCTCAGCCACCGAGATGCGCCGGGAGTTGCGTGAGGCGATGCGGCAGCAAGATGACATCGGCGCGGCCCCAACGGTCGTGACGCCGCCGAAAACATTAAGCCCGACCGCTCCGCCGGATTTTCAGAAGAATGAAGAGGCGACGGCGCAAACGGTAGGCGTATCCGCCCCGACTCACGAATCCCCCAAACGGGCCGCGCCTCGGAGGACGTTCTCAAAGCCGCCAGCGCCTCCGCCGACCGCGCGCAGGCGCTCCACCCTGCTCGCCGGCGTCGTGGTCGTGGTAGTGATGCTCGCATCGGTGGCCGGCTTGCGCGCGTTTTTCATCCTATCTGCATCGGGCCCGCGGGAAGCGAACGCGAACCGCGTATCCCAGCCGCCGGCCAGTGCCGTGCCATCGAGCACTTCAGCGACTCCCAAGCCGTCGAGCACCTCAGCGACTTCCAACGTGGGCGGCGCAGGTTCCTCCACGCCAGGACGGGGCACCCAACTGGACTTCACGCTCGTTAACAAGACGGGCGTCGAGATTCACAAGGTCTATATCTCGCCGCACGACTCCAACGACTGGGAGAAAGACGTCTTAGGTAAGGACACGCTGCCGAATGGTAAGAGCGTAGACATCAAGTTCCACCGCAACGAGAAGGCCGCGATGTGGGACTTGCGGGTTGAGGACAGCAAGGGCAACGCCATCGAGTGGGAGAACCTGAACCTGCTCGAAATCTCGAAGGTCACGCTCCACTACAAGGACGGCAAGGCGACCGCCGAGACCGAATAGCGCCCGCAGGCCGAAGGCGGCCTCGCCGTCGTGCCTACATCTCCTTCGAGAAGAGCACGTATGAAGCCGCCACCCTAACCCGGCAAGACAGGGCTGCCTTCACCTCATCCTTCCGCCTTCACCCTTGCTCTCATGCCCACACGCCAGGAATCCGTGTCGAGCACTTCGGGCACAGCCCGTCCGCGCTGATTCTCATCTTCCGGATAACGTAGCCGTAACGCTCGACGAGGAGTTCGTCGCACGCCGGGCAGAAAGTGTTCTCCCAGCGCCCGACCCTTCCCGGCAGGTTCCCGGCGTAGACGAACTTCAACCCGGCCTCGCGCCCGATCTCGCAGGCTCGTATCAACTGCGCGGCCGAAGTGTTCGCGTTCTCCGTCATCCTGTAGTCCTGGTGAAACGCCGTCACGTGCCAGGGGATGTCGGTCGAGACCGAGGCGATGAACTCGGCGGCGCTTCTCAGTTCTTCCTCCGAGTCGTTGAAGCCCGGAATGACGAGCGTCACGATCTCCTCCCAGAAGCCGCGCTCGTGAACCATCTGCACGGTCTCAAGGATGTTCGAGACCACTCCGCCGAGCTGCCGGTAGCCGCGGTCGCTCATCGTCTTCAAATCAATCTTGTAGCAGTCCGTCCAGGGCCGCAGGTAGTCCAGAACCTGCGGCGTCGCGTTCCCGTTCGAGATGAACGCCGTCCTGAACCCCTCTCGCTTCGCCCGCTTAAAAACCTCGACCGCCCACTCCGCCGTAATCAAAGGCTCGTTGTAACTCGACCCCACCAGACGCGCCCCGCACTCGCGCGCCATCTCGACCAGACGCTCGGCCGATACAGCGCGCGGCGCAGTCCCCGCCGCGTCGTCGCGCAGCGCCTGGCTGGTCAGCCAGTTCTGGCAGTACGCACAATGAAGGTCGCAGCCGAGCATGCCGAAGGTGAGCGTGTCGGAGCCTGGGAGGGCGTGGAAGAAGGGCTTCTTCTCGGTCGGGTCGCAGGCGAGCGCGGCGACGTAGTTTGAGGGCACGAGCAGGCGGCCCCGCTCGTTGAAGCGCACTTTGCAGATGCCGCGCTTGCCTTCGTGGATGAGACAGCGGTGGCCGCAGGCGTAGCAGCGCAGGTCGCCGCCCGCGAGGCGTTCGGTCAACTCCGACGCGCCCTCGCGCGTCATCTCGTCCAGAACCTCGGCCAGGCTGGCCGAGCGCGCACCCATCGGCATAACTCTAAAACCTCCCGCCGGTCTCTCTAGCGGTTTACACTCTCCGTGCCGTGATTTTAAGATGCGTGGAGGCCATATTCCACTGCCCCAGAGGGAGACTTCGGCGGCGATGCTCATCGAGCAGATCACACTGACGCCCTTCCAGCAGCACACGCGTCTGCTCGGCTGCGAGGAGACGCGGCGCGCAGTCTGCGTCGATCCGGGCGAGGAGACGGGCGAGATTGTCGCGGCCTTAGAGAGGCTGGGGCTTGAGCTTCAGGCGATTGCGCTGACGCACGCGCACATGGATCACGTCGGCGGCGTGGCGGCCTTGAAGCGCGAGCGGCCCCGCGCCGAGATCATCCTGCACGCGGCGGACGAGCCTCTGTATTTCGGCCTGCCGGAGCAGCCCGCGTGGCTCGGCATCCCGCGCGCGGCCTGGCCGTCGCTCGGCTTCGTCTACGAAGAGCCGCCGCCCATCGAGCGCCACTGGGAGGACGGCGAGACCTACCGCGTGGGCCTCCTCGAATTCAGAGTGCTCCACTGTCCAGGCCACACGCCCGGCCACGTCGTCCTCTTCGAGCCAAACGAGCGCAAAGTCTTCGTCGGCGACTGCCTCTTCGCCGGCTCAATCGGGAGGACAGACCTGCCCGGCGGCTCGACCGAGAAGTTGCGCGACTCGCTCTTCAACAAAATCCTGCCGCTCGGCGACGACGTAACGGTCTACTCCGGCCACGGCCCCGAAACAACCATCGGGCGCGAGCGCCTGACCAACCCGTTCCTCACGGGCAGATACTTCTGAAAGCCGTGAATGGTAAATCGTAAATCGTGAATAGTCGTCGAACGTCGCCTGACGTGCGTAACGTTCGATAGCGCCGGACGGCGGCCATCTTCTATTTACGATTTACCATTCACGGCTTTTCCGGTTTGCGGAGCTGCTCGTTCTTCAGCCGCTCCCAACGCTCTTTGGCTTCGCCGGTGAGGTCGCTGGGGAGTGTCTCGATGGGGATGCCGTTGTCGGCGCAGAACCTGCGCCAGAGTAGGAATCGCGCGTCGAACTGCCCCGTCCCGTCAGAAATCTCGTTCGACACTTTCGGTTTCTCTTCCGCCACTTAACCCTCGCTCCTTGCTCTCGTTTGCTCTCTTTGCCGGACAGTTTAGCAAAAGAAGTGATGAATGCGGAATGATGAGTGATGAACTGAAAACGGGTGCTGGGTGTTAGGTGCTAGGTGCTGGTGAAAGCAGTCCGCCCCCAGCACCCAGCACCCAACACCCTTTCATCACTTCTTTACGAGCCTGAGCCGAGCAGGTACATCTCGCCCTTGGGCGCGCTCTCGCCGCCCTCGCGCTCCAGCGTGACGGCGAAGGTCGGCTGACGGACGCCCGCGGGCAGGTGGTCGCTCATGCGCGCGCGCCCGTCCGTATCCGACTTGAAAGTGCCGCCGGGCAGCGGCTTGTTTTCGGCGATGAGCCAGAGCTGGTAGGCGCGGCCCGCGGGCGCGGGCGGCAGTCCTGTTGCGAGCAGCACGGCGCGGCCCGTCGAGCGTTCGTAGGCGACGACGGCGCGCGCACGCGGCGCGGCGTCCTTGCCCGCGAGCTGCATGACGCTCGCTTCGGGCGACGCGAGCATGTCGCCCATGTCGCGCGCGCGCGCCAGTTGTTCATGCGCGCGCACCATCTCTTCCTGCGACTGGTGCAGGCGTTCGTAAAGGCGCACGACCTCGGCCTGGAGCGTCGCGTTGCGCCCACGCAGCGCGAGACTCGTCACGCCGAGCAGGACGAAGGCGACCGCCGCCGCCCCCGCGCCGAGCGCGAGCGACGGGCGCGCAGCGAAAATCTGCCACAGGCTCATGCGCGCGAGCAGACGCCGCGCGTCTTCGACGCCGAACGCAGCCTTCGAGGTCGTCGCGCTATCGGCAGACGTTTCGCGCGCGACTCCCGACGCCCCGGCGACCTCAGACGCCGCGGTGGCCTCAGACGCTCCGACAGTCTCCGACGCCCCGGCGACTTCCGACGACGCTCCGGCGACCGACGCCACGCGCGACGACGAAGGAAGCGCGCGCGAGGCTTCCGCCTGAGTCGAGGGCGCGAGACCGCGCACCTGTTCGAGCACGCGCGAGCGAAGGTGCGCGGGCGGCGCGACGGGCGCGACCGTGAAGGCGAGCGCCGAAGCCGCGTCGCTCATCTCGCGCAGCTCCGCACGGCACTCGCCGCACGACGACAGGTGCTCTTCGAGCGCACGCGTCTCGCCCGCGTCGAGCGCGCCGACGGCCTCAAGCGACAGCAGCTCCTTGTAGTCTTCGTGCCGCATCGAATCCCTTCCGTGTCTTCGTGCGAACTCGAACTCAGACGGCGTACTCGCCGAGTCGCCCGCGCAGGAGCTCGCTCAGCCTCTTCAGCCCGGCGCGCGTGCGCGTCTTCACAGTGCCGAGCGGCTGCCCCCTGGCCGCGGCGATCTCCGACTGCGACATGCCGTCGAGGTACGCGAGCAGGAGCACCTGGCGCTGCTCTTCGGGCAGCGCGTCGAGCGCGTCGCGCACCACGTC
>JALZHC010000479.1 GCA_030914105.1 Acidobacteriota bacterium | reverse complement strand
CTCGACCTCGCGCGCTCCTGGATGGTCGGCGACCGCTACGGCGACACAGAGCTTGCGCGCAACGCGGGCGCGCGCTCGGCCTTCGTGCTCACCGGCTACGGGCGCGGCGAGTTGGAGCACCAGAGCGCGGCGTGGCGACACCGCCCAGACCTCGTCGCCGAGAACCTGCTCGAAGCCGTGCAGAAGATTGTGGCGGGCGACTAGCGCTCTGCAATGTAAGAGGCTTGATAAATTGCCTCCAGCTTTAGCTGGAGGATAGAGGCAGCAAATACTCATTTGTCTTTAGCCCGAAGGTTCGGCTCAAGCCGGACAAATTGCTGCCAACCTTTCCACTGGCTGAAGCTCGTGGCAATTCAACCGAAAGCCGGCGGCAATTCAGCCAGAAAGCACTGAGTCGAAGAAAGAAGTGCTGCAAAAGCTTGAGCGAAAAGATTTGAGCGGGCAAGCGTGGTGGAGGGGGCTTCTGCCGCCCGTCTGCCTGCTCGCCGCAGGCTTCGCGCTGCAAGTGGCGGCGAGCTTTAGCCCCGGCCTCGTCGAGCGATACTATAGCCGCGGCCTGTTCCCAATCGTCGCGCACGCCTTCACGTTCGCACGGCTCGTCAGCTTCTCTCTGGCCGAGGCGCTGCTCGCGCTGCTGCTGGCGTCGGTCGCGCTCTGGCTCGCGTGTGTCGCGCGAAGACTCTACATGCGGCGCGGCGAGGCGCGCGCCGTTCTGCTCGCGGCGCTGAGGACGTTGCTTCGGGTAGCGTGCGCGGGCCTCTGGCTCTTCCTGCTCGTCTTCGGGCTGAACTACCAGCGGCAGCCGCTCTCCGAGACGCTTCAGTTCGAGCGGCGCGACCCGACCCCGGTTGAGATTGAGGCAATCAGCCGCGCGGTCGTGGAGGGAGTCAACCGCGGCTATCAAGAGAGCAGCTCGCTCGTCCAGGAGAGTAACGCGCCCGCACAGGAAAGCAACGCGCCTGCACAGGAGAGCAATCCGCGCGACGTTGAGAGCAGTTCGCGCCTCGCGGGCGCGAGTAAGCTTCCGCTCTCGCGCGCGGAGCTTTACGCGGTGCTGTTGGAGGCTTACCGCGCCGAGCCGCTTCTCAATGGCGCGTCGGGCGCGGGCGTTCAGCCGAAGCCGGTCTACTTCTCCGGCCTGATGAGCCGGTTCGGCGTCTCCGGCGTCTACTCGCCGTTCACGGGCGAGCCGAACTACAACTCGCTCCAGCCGGACTGCGACCTCCCCTTCGCCGTCGCACATGAGATGGCGCACCAGCGCGGCTACGCGCGCGAGGACGAGGCCAACTTTATAGCCTTCCTCGTCTGCACGAAGTCTGCAAACCCATACGTGCGCTACTCCGGCTACCTCGGCGCGCTGCGCGTGCTCGGCGTCCTCTTCCGCATCGCGCCGGAGCGTTACCGCGACGTGGTCGCCGCACTCGGCGAAGGGCCGCGCGCAGACCTTCGCGCGCGCGCGCAGTTCTGGGCACGCTATCAGGGCCGGCTCGCCAACTTCGGCCAGGGCGTCAACCACGTCTACCTGAGAATCAACGGCGTGCGCTCCGGCGTGAGGAACTACAACGAGGCGTCGGCGCTCATCGTCGGCTATTACCTCAAGCAGTCGAGCACAGACGGCACCGCGGCGGATTGAACGCGACCAGCGGCGCGGATTGAACGCACGGCGCGGCGGATTGAACGGCGCGCGCGCTTACACTATCTTGTACGCGTGCCCGCTTACGAAGAACCACAGAGATCGGACGCCGCCTCGCGTATCCTCGAACGCAACCGCCTGATTGCGCGCGTGGCAATTGCGCGCAAAGGCGGCGCGCGCGTCGTCCTCGCCAGCGGCTGCTTCGACCTTCTGCACGTCGGGCACGTGCGCTACCTGGAAGCGGCGCGCGCGCTCGGAGACCTGCTCGTCGTCGGCGTCAACGGCGACGCGGAGGTGCGACGCCTCAAGGGCGAGGGCCGCCCCTTCCTCCCCGAACGCGAGCGCGCCGAAGTGGTCGCCTCGTTGCGCGCCGTCGATTACGTCACGATCTTCCACGAGCCGACCGCCACGGAGCTTCTGCTCGCCGTCCGACCCGAAATCCACGCCAAGGGGACGGACTACACAGAGGAGAGCGTGCCCGAAGCCGGCGTGGTACGATCCTACGGCGGTCGCGTCCAGATAGTCGGCGACCCGAAGGAGCATTCGAGTACGGAGGTCATAAAGCGCGTAAATGGTGAATCGTAAATCGTAAATAGTTTCCGTCCTGCGGGCCTTGCGATTTACCGTCCACGTCGAGCGTCGCTCAACCACGATTCATGATTTACGATTGACGATTTACAGTGAGAATTCTTTTCGTCAAGCTCGGAAGCATCGGCGACATTGTGCACACGCTGCCCGCTCTGGCGGCGGTGCGGCGGGCGCTGCCGCGCGCGCGCGTCTCGTGGGTCGTCGAGCGCGGGGCGGCGGAAATTTTGAGGGACAACCCCCTTCTCGAAAGCCTCATCGAAGTGGACACGAAGGTGTTGAGGCGCTGGCCGATGTCTGGGGAGACGCTGCCGGCAGCGCGCCGGCAGTTGCGTCGGTTACGCGCCTCACCCTTCGACCTAGCCATCGATTTCCAGGGACTACTTAAATCAGCTCTGATCGCGAAGCTTTCGGGCGCGCCGCGCCGCGTCGGCTTCGCCCGCGCCTCCCTGCGCGAACCGGCCAGCCGCTTCCTCCTGACGAAAACCTTCGCCGTGCCCGCGCGTGAGAACGTCGTCAGGAAGAACCTCGCGCTCGTCGCCGCCGCGCTCGGCATCGAAGTGCCCGCGTCGCCGGACGACTTTGAGTTCCCCATCTCGGTCTCTGGCGCGCACGAGCGCGAGGCCGAAGAGATCGTCCAAAGGGTCGGACAGAAATTCGCCATCCTGAATCCGGGCGCGGGCTTTCCGACGAAGCTCTGGGACGCCGCGCGCTTCGGCGCGCTCGCCGACGCTCTCCTTCTGAACTTCGGCCTGCGCTCGGTCGTCACCTACGGGCCGGGCGAGCGCGAGCTGGCCGAGCGCGTTCTGGCTTCGAGCCGCGCGGGCGCGACCCTCTCGGCCAGCCCCTCGCTCAAAGGCTTCCACGCGCTCGCGCGGCGCGCGGCGCTGTGCGTCAGCAGCGACAGCGGGCCGATGCACCTCGCGGTCGCGGCGGGCGCGCCCGTCGTCGGACTGTTCGGGCCGACCGAGTGGTGGCGCAACGGAAGTCCGCGCGTCGAGGATGTCGGCGTCGAGCGCACAGACATTGATTGCCGCACGGACTGCCACCGGCGCTCCTGCTCGCACTGGGTCTGCATGGAGATGGAGGTCGCGCGGGTGGTCGAGGCCGCGGGCGAGAGGCTTCGGCGCGCGCGCATCTTCTCGGAAGCGGTCGAGGTGAACGCGGGTGGCGCGTAAAGAGGGGACATGGGCGCAGCGCTGGCGCGTGCCTCTGGGTTTCGCGTGCGCGGTCGTCTTCCTTCTGCTCGCCAGGCCCGTGCCTTTGACGCTCGCGGCGGGCGGCGCGGTCGCGCTTGCCGGTCTCGCGCTTCGCGCCTGGGCGAGCGGGCACATACGCAAGAATGCGCGCCTCGCGGTCTCCGGGCCGTATGCTTACACGCGGAATCCGCTCTACCTCGGAAGCTTCGTGCTCGGCCTGGGGTTCACGGTCGCAGCCTCTTCGGGCGTGTGGCGCTTCGTCCTGCTCGGCTCGCTCTTCGTGTCGCTCTTCCTTGGCATCTACCTGCCCGTGATGCGCGTCGAAGCAAAGACTCTGGCGGAGCTTTTCGGCGAGGAGTACAGCGCTTACGCCGCCTCAGTGCCTCTCCTCTTCCCGCGCCTCACGCCTTACAGGGGCCGCGGCGCTGAAGTGAAGTTCGACCCGAACCTTTATCTGCGTTACCGCGAGTACCGCGCGGCGCTCGGACTGCTCGTGGCATGGGGCGTGCTGGCGTTGAAGGTAGTTCTGGCCGTCTGACCGGAAAATTTTCTGAAAAAAGCAGGGTTTCGCTATGCCACCTCGATTATTCAGGAAGGCTTTCACGGCGGCGCTCATCTTCGCGTTTGTATTCTCTTCGGTCGCGCTCGCCAAGCACAC
>JALZHC010000478.1 GCA_030914105.1 Acidobacteriota bacterium | reverse complement strand
CGAGAAGATGGAAGAGATGGTGATGAACGCCGTGCGCCACACCTTCAACCCCGAATTCATCAACCGCCTCGACGAGATCATCATCTTCGACCAGTTGCAGGACGAGGAGCTTCTGGAAATCGTCGGCCTCCAGGTCGAGCAGTTGAACAAGACTCTCCGCAGGCGGGGCCTCGAAGTGCGCCTGACCGACGACGCCAAGCGCTGGATCGTCGAGAAGACCTGCGCCGACCGCTCCTACGGCGCGCGCCCCCTTCGCCGCGCGCTCCAGAAGCATGTCGAGGACATGCTCTCCGAGGCGCTCATTCAGGGGAGCCTCGGCGAGGCTGCGGTCGTCGAGGTCTACGCCGAAGGCGGCGAGCTGAACTACCGCCCCGCGGGCGTCGAGGAGCCGGGCGACGCGCTCTTAATTCACTGAAAAAGCAGCCAGTAGCCAGTAGCCAGTAGCCAGTAGGAATGCGCCGAGCCGCCTTTCCTGCTGGCTATTCTGGCTACTGGCTACTGACTACTGGCTGCTTGCGGTTGGAGATTAACCATTTTGTCATTTATAATGCGCCACTTTGCGGGAGGTGGCGGCTGGCAACGTGAGGGCGTCCGGCGTGAATCCAAGCGTCGCCTGTTCTAATTAAGCTCGGACGCCTTCGCCGACGGGCGCGCGGCCCGGTTCTTGTGGCCGCCCCCGTCTGAAATTCTCGGAAAAGTTTTTCATCAAGTCTCCCGGACTCATTCGACCGTAATCTTGAGGCGAAATACTAACTTTATGCGAATTCGCGCGCCCTGGATTTCTCTAGTGGCCGTCGTAGCGTGCGGCCTTATGCTCCTCGACGCGGCGCTTCCGCCGTTGAGCGCGCGGGCGCAGGGGCCGCAGGCGTCCACGCAGCAGAGGCTGGTCGAAGAGGTTCAGGTCGAGGGCAACCACCGGCTGCGCGACGAGGACATCCTCTACCACATACAGACGCGCGCCGGCGACGTCTACAACCCCGAACAGGTGAGGCGCGACCTCCAGGCTCTCTTGAACCTCCCCTTCTTCGACAAGACGGCGACTTCCGTTTCGACCGCCGACGGGCCTAAAGGGGGCGTCATCGTCCGCTTCACGGTCAAGGAGCTGCCGATCATCCGCGACCTCACCTTCAAGGGCCTGAAGACGATCAGCGAGGCCGACGTGCTCAAGGAGTTCCGCGAGAAGAGCGTCGGCGTCTCGAAGGAGGCGACGTTTGACCCCGTCAAGGTCAACAACGCCATCCGCGTCATCAAGGAGCTGCTCTCCGAGCACGGCCACCCGAACGCGACCATCACGCCGAACACCGAGGAGATTTCGCAGACCTCCGTCGCGCTCACCTTCGACGTGGACGAGGGCGACCGCGTCCGCGTCGTCGAGATCGCCTTCGAGGGCAACCAGCACTTCTCGGACGGCGAGCTGCGCGGCTCGATGAAGCTCGTCAAGGAGGCGGGCCTGATCACGCGCTTCCGCGGGCAGGACATCCTCCATCTGGAGAAGCTCGACTACGACCTCCGGAAGAACGTCGTTGACTACATGCGCTCGAAGGGCTATCTGGAAGCGCGCACCGGCGAGCCGAAGGTCGAGGGCCTGGGGCCGAAGCGCACGGGCTTCCCCGTCCTCCCCATCCCGATTCTTTCTTCGACCGATGAGGGCTTGCGCGTCACCGTCCCCGTCGTCGAGGGCAAGCTCTACCGCCTCGGCACTATCAAGATCGAGGGCAACTCCATCTACTCCGAGGAGGTCATCCGACAGGTCATCGGCCTCAAGGCCGGCGAGATCGCCAACGGCTCGCGCATCGTCAAGGCCCTTTCGGAAGACCTCAAGAAGCTCTACGGTCGCTCCGGCTTCATCCAGTACGAGTACGACGTCACCCCTGAGCTGAAGCCCGACCCGCAGAAGCCCGACCAGGGGATAGCGGATTTCACCATCACCATCACCGAGGGCAAGCAGTTCACGCTGCGCCGTCTGGAGTTTCGCGGCAACACCTACACGCGCGACAACGTTCTGCGGCGCGAGGTGGCCGTCAACGAGGGCGACATCTTCGACCAGACGCTCTGGGAGTTCTCCGTTCTGAAGCTCAACCAGCTCGGCTTCTTCAACCCGATTGACAAGGACAAGGACGCGGAGTTCCGCACCGACGAGGAGACCGGCAACGTCGACATAGACCTCCGCGTCGAGGAGCGCGGGCGCAACCAGATCGCCTTCAACGGCGGCATCTCCGGCATCGGCGGCTCCTTCTTCGGCCTGGACTACTCGACCAATAACCTCCTGGGCCGCGGCGAGTCTCTCTCCTTCCAGTTCGCCTTCGGCAACCGGCAGAAGTCCGTCCAGTTCTCCTTCACCGAGCCTTACGTCCGTGACCGCCCCATCTCGGTCGGCTTCACTCTGTTCACGCAGTCCATCAAGTTCTTCGGCGAGGGGACGCTCTTGTCGCAGAACCTCCAGGCCATCTCCGGCGCTCTCGGCAACCAGCTCGACTTCTTCAACACGAGCGAGGAGAACCTGTTTACGCAGAACTCCACGGGCGGTTCGGTCTTCGCCACCTCGCCGCTCTCCGAGTTCTGGCGACCGCACAGCCGCCGCATGGTGCAGATCGCGCGCGCCTCGCGCATCGGACTCTCCTACGCCTTCTCGAAGTCTTCGATCAAAGAGCCGGCCGTCAACACGCAGAACAACCCGAACACTTTCATCCCCGTCCTCTTCTCGCAGCCCGACATCCTGACGAGCCGCGTGACGCCCTCTTTCGTCTACGACACGCGCAACGGCACCATCGACCCGACCGCCGGCAAGCAGGTCGCCGTCCAGCTCGCCCTCGCCGGACTGGGCGGCGACGTGAGGACGTTTGAGCCGACCATCTCCTACATCCAGTTCATGCCCGTCCGGCGCAAGCGCTCGCGCAACCCCGAAGTCTTCGGCTTCCGCCTGCTCGCGGGCCACGTCCGCAGCTTCGGCGTCACCGACAAGGTGCGGCAGGCCGAGGCCAGCTCGCTCTCGTTCGTCGCGGGCGTGCCCATCTACGAGCGCTTCTTCCTCGGCGACGAGTTCTCGCTGCGCGGCTACAACGTGCGCTCGATCAGCCCCGTCGTGCCTCTGGACGTGTTCGTCACCTCGCGCAACGTCTCCGTGTCGGCGACGCCGACGGGCGACCTCGTGCCCATCGCCGGCATCTCCGACGCTCTGCGCGCGCAGCTCGTCCGCCTCGGCACTTTCACCGGCCCGACCGGCGCGAACTCGGTCTTCCTCAACCGGCAGTTCAACTTTCTCGGCGGCGACACGCAGCTCCTGGGCAACTTCGAGTACCGCGTGCCCATCTTCGGCCCGGTCTCGATTGCGGCCTACGCCGACATCGGCTCGGCCTTCAACCTCTCGACGAAGAACGACCAGATTTTCTCGACCAACTTCCTGGCCGACCAGCCGTTCCTCGCGCAGCTCGGCGGCCTGACCGAGCTTGTCGTGCGCCGCAACCCGCAGCTCGCCATCTCGCCGACGGGCGTTCTGGACGCGACTTCCGGGTCGTTCGAGCGCGGCCTGCTCGTGCAGGGCGACCGCCTTCTGACGAAGGAGGAGTTTGCAAACCTCCAGCGCGTCGGCCCCGTCGACCCCATCACGAACCTTCCGTTCGGCGTGCAGCCGCTCTTCCTGCGCGGCGAGGCGCAGACCAACACCGTGGCCCGCATCTCGCAGAGCCTTTTTTCCAAACTGGGCGATTACAAATCCAGCCTGGGGGCGGAATTGCGCATCCAAATGCCTGTGATCAACGTGCCGTTTCGTCTGATCTACGCTTACAACCCGAACGTCCGCTCCGTCTTCGTCCAGGAGAAGAAGAGCGTCTTCCGTTTCAGCATCGGACGGACTTTCTGAACCGTCGGATTTTCAACCACGGGGAGCCAGCACTCCCGAAGGCGCGCGCGCCGGAGTCGTTCGCCCTTTGACACTCTAGTTAAGGAGCAGTACAGGAAAGACCATGAAAGTGATTCGCCACATCTTAGCCGCCGCCGCGCTGGCGGCCATCGCCTCGGTCGCCGCCGTCGCGCAGACCGCGCAGCGCCCCGCCGCTTCGCCCGCCCCCGCACAGGGC
>JALZHC010000477.1 GCA_030914105.1 Acidobacteriota bacterium | reverse complement strand
GGTGGACACCTCGGCAGCCTTCTTCCTCTCGATTGAGTTCCAGGACACCGGCTACTTCGTCTACCGCGTCTACAAGTCTGCCTTCAGCAACCTGCCGGGCAAGCCCGTGCCCGTCAACTTCCAGCAGTTCTTCCCCGACACGCAGGGGATAGGGCGCGGCGTCGTCGTCGGCGTGGGCAACTGGCAGCAGCAGCTCGACGCGAACAAGAGCGCATACGCGCTCGCCTTCGTCCAGCGCCCGGATTTCCAGGCGGCGCACGGCGCGCAGGACGCGACGACCTACGTCAACTCGCTCTTCGCCAACGCGGGCGTGACGCCCACGGACGCCGAGCGCAACGCGGCCATCAGCGCCTTTAACAACGCGGGCGGCGGGAACGCGGGCCGCGCCGCCGCGCTCAGAAGCGTGGCCGAGAGCGCCTCGGTCACGAACGCGCTCAAGAACGAGGCCTTCGTCTTGATGCAGTACTTCGGCTACCTGCGCAGAAACCCGGACGACCCGCCCGACCTGAACTTCGACGGCTACAACTTCTGGCTGACGAAGCTCAACCAGTTCGGCGGCAACTACATCGCGGCCGAGATGGTCAAGGCCTTCCTCTCGGCCACCGAATACCGCTCGCGCTTCGGGCCTGCGTAAGGACGCGTCGGAAGGGCGGGGCAGAAAAAGAGGCGGGCGGAGAATCAACTCCGCCCGCCTCTTGATGTCCGTCTGACTGTTGCGTCGGGTTCGATCAGACGAACACTCTTTAGACCTTCAACCTCTCACAGCGCGTTGCCAGTCCGTATGCCGTCCGTCATGACGATGCCGTCCGTCATCACGATGCCGTCGGTCATGATAATGCCGGAACCCTTCGTGACGCCGTCGGTCATGACGATGCCGTCGGTCATGACGATGCCGTCGGTCATCACGATGCCATCCGTCATGATAATGCCGTCCGTCATGATGATGCCGTTGCTGAAGGTGCGGCTGTCGGTCATCACGATGCCGTCCGTCATGATGATGCCGCTGCCCTGAAGCTTAAAGGCGTCGGTCATGACGATGCCGTCGGTCATGATAATGCCGTTGGGCTGGACGACGCTGGTCAAGGCGTGACCGTCGGTCATGACGATGCCGGAAGCCTTCGCGCCGTCGGTCATGATAATGCCGTCGCCGAGCACGATGTTGTCCGTCATGACGATGCCGTCCGTCATGATGATGCCGTTGCTCAGGAGGAAGCCGGAGGCGATGGTGACGCCGTCGCCGAGGAGCCTGCCGTCGGTCATCACGATGCCGTCCGTCATGATGATGCCGTCCGTCATGATGATGCCGTCCGTCATGATGATGCCATCGCCGAGCATGATGCCGTTAGTGAGCACGGGGTCATTGCGGAAGAGGATGCCGTTCGAGTAGAGGGCGCGCGTGGAGGCCGCGACCTGCTCGCCGCCGATTGAGAGCGTGTGGTTGAGCGAGCCGAGCGTGACGTTCGGGCTGAAGACGTTCTGGCCGGCGCGGAGCTTGTCGGCGTTCGGCACGAAGGCGCGCGCCATCTCGACCGAGGCGGCGGCGTTGACCGCGCCCGCGCCCTGCGTCATCGCGTTCTCGGCCTTGTTCTTGAAGAGCGAGTCGGGCAGCGCGTTGGCGGTGCGCATCAGCGTCGCCTTAACGAGCGTCGGCGTGAGCGACCTGTTGGCTTCGAGCATCAGCGCGACCGTGCCGGAGACGACCGGGGCGGAGAAGGAGGTGCCGTAGTAAGTGTAGTAGGCGTTCTGGAGCGCGCCGTTTGAAGTCGGGCGGACGACGCGGTCGGGGCGCTCCGCAGCCGTGTGCGGGTTCTCCTGCGACATCGCCGCGACAATGCCGCGGCCCGGCGCGACGAGGTCGGGCTTCGGGAGGCGGTCAATCAGGGTCGGGCCTTTGGAGGAGAACTGCGCCATCGCGTCGTCGGAGCGGCGGGCAGTGCCGCGCGAGTCGGAAGCGCCGACGGTGATCGCGTAGGGGCTGTTGCCGGGGCTGTCAATCGCGCCGAAGACCGGGCGGTAGATGGGGTCGCCGTTATCCTTGTAGCCGGTGATCTCGTCGGTGTGGCCGTTGTTGCCGGCGGCGGCGACGACGACGATGCCGGAGAGCACCGCGCGCTCGACCGCGATGCAGAGCGGGTCTTTGTGGAACGACTCGCGGACGGGAGCGCCGAGGCTGAGGTTGATGACGCGGACGTTGAAGCGCTTCTGGTTGGTGATGGCCCAGTCAATCGCGGCGATGGTCGCGCTGGTCGTGCCCGCGCCGTTCTCGTCGAGCACCTTGAGGTCGATCAGGTTCGCTTCCGGGGCGATGCCGACGTAGCTCACGCCGTAGCCCGCGGAGGCCGAGCCGTTGCCGGCGGCGACGCTCGCCACGCCCGTGCCGTGGCCGTTGCGATCCTGGCCGCTGCCGAGGACGTAGCCGTCGGTCATGACGATGCCGCTGCTGTGGACTGTGCCGGCGGAGGTGAAGTCCTCGGAGGCGACGATGCGCGACTTGTTGTTCTTCTGGAAGTCGGGGTGGGCGGCGCTGATGCCGCTGTCAACGATGGCGATGCCGACGCCCTTGCCGGTGACGCCGGGCATGCCCTGGAGTCCTGCCTGCGCCAGCGCCGCGCCTGTGGTCTCGCGGGTCACGGCCAGCTCGCTCTTCGTCGGACGGTCGGGCGAGACGTAAGCCACGTCGTCGCGTGCGGCGAGTTCGGCGAGCGCACCCTTCGGGACGACGGCGGTCATCGCGTCGAGCGAGTCGAACGTGCGGCCCTTCGCGCCGCCCTTCGAGTCGATGGCGCTCTCCTGCGCGGCGCTGGGGCGGCCCTTGGTCTGGATGATGACGCGGACGAAATCGCCGATGGTGGCTGAGGTGTTGTCGAACTCCGGTGCGAGCTTCGAGTTGCGCTGCGGGGTGTTCTTCTTCGGGGCCGGGGCGGCGCTGGCGGCGAGCGGGGAAAGGTAAGCGGCGGTTAGACCGAGGAGGATTAAGCTGGCAATGATTCGACGCAACATTTGGGGTCCCTTCTTTCTTCGACTCCGTGACGCCTGCCCGCGTACGAGGGAACCGGAGTCGCCTGAGAACTTCTACTGCTAAAGAACTGCGACCGTTGACAGGTTTCGCGCCCGACTCATGAGGCTCAACGAACCGGGCTTCAGAGTATCTAGGCCGCATCACTCACGAAACGCTGTCAACGATCTGCCCCTCTCTAATTCAATAGACGTGCCATCGAAAAGCCTCCGCTGCAAGCCACCGCCGAAGAGACTTAAACCCTGCTTTCAAAGAACTTACCCGCCCGAACGCCTCCACACTTCGAACCCACCCTCTCCGCCCCCGAATTGGATACGCGGTATCCAATTTCCGCCACTAAACAAGCACTACCTGATTTTCTCTGGGAAAAGTGAGAAAAGCCGTGGATGATTACTTGGTATACAGGTGGTAATCAAGTATCCATTTATTGGGGCTTTGCCTAACGGAACCTTTTGAGAGGCGTTCTGTTGGGCAGAAAATTCTTCTGTTGGGCAAGCTGATTTTTAAGGCCGGTGAGACTTCGCGGGCAGGCGGGCGGGCAAGTCCAGATCGTCATCCACTAACCTTTCCAGACACACTCCGGCGACTCTGGCGTACCTCAGAAGTAATGGCAAGGGCGGCTCGCCTCTTCCGAGTTCGTAATCCGAGATTCTATTCTGAGTGAGTTCCACGCCGAGACGCATAATCATCCCGTTCTGAGAAAGCCCTAGCGCCGACCGAATCTGTAAAAGCTTTTCGGCCAACCGAGCCGGTTTCGGACGCGCCCGCTCGCCCATTCAGGAGTTACCCCCTGAAGGCGCGAGAAAGGTCTTGCCTCTAACCGGGAATCCGGTTAGTATGTCTTTGCGTAACTTTTTCGCCGTGAGTAGAGACCTCTCATGCTCAACGGCGATGCTCATCACTGAGGGTGAGCTACGCTTTGCATCCGGCCCGTTGCCTTATTTTCAAAAGACTAGAACGAGCGAAAGGATACCACATGGGCATTCTGGTTGTTGATTAGTGTCGGCACGCCTCATTGGGGAAGGCTGTGCCGCTCGCCCCGGCCTTCACCGCGCCGGGGCGG
>JALZHC010000062.1 GCA_030914105.1 Acidobacteriota bacterium | reverse complement strand
TTGGCGAGCAGGAAGAAGAAGAGGAAGAAGGTGTCTTCTTTGGCGATGCGGTTGAAGCCGATGGCGACGGGGTCGAGCGCCCAGAGCGCCGCGGCGACGAAGGCGACTTCAGCGCCGAACAGCTCCGCACAGACGAGGTAGATGAGCAGGGCCGTGAGCGCGCCGAAGAGCGCCGAGGGGAAGCGGAGCGCGGCCTCCGTGCTGACGCGCAAAGAGTCCGGGTGCGTCTGCGCGAGCGAGGTCTCGTTCCAGGCGTCGGCGGCGACGACTGACGCCGTCTGCAACCCCTTCATCAGCATCGGGTGCTCGCCGTTGGCAGAGGTCAGGCCGTGCGCGCGGTAGTCCTCGACCGCCTGGAGCTTGTTCAGCTCGTCCTCGCTGAGACCCTCAGCGCCGAGGCCCGCGACGCGGAAGGCAAGGCCGGCGACGAGCGCCGCCGCGAGCAGCAGCAGAAGGGTCGTGCCGCGGAGCGAGCGCGGGTGCAGGTGGCCGAGCAAGTCCGGCCTCAGCCCGGCGGTGACGATGGTTTCCGTTGGTGCTGACAAAGTGTTAAAGACTCTCCACGGCGGCCCGTCGGGAGCTTGATTTTAGAGCTTGCACGCCGCCCGCCGATGCGCGACGGGACTTGCAATTCTGGCCGACTTGGAACAATATTTTGCCTTCGACCGTTCCGCTCTTGTCGGAAAGCCCCGCTCGCCGGGTCACAGGCGAGGCAGCTTCTTTCAAGCCTCAAACGCGAAGAGGAAGTGCGGGCGCGCTGTAGTTTCAGTGGCCCGCTTCAACCCGACCGGCGACGAGCCGCGAGAGACGGCCTCGACTTCTCTCCGCCGCCGCCGGTTAAGGAACAACCGAGAAAGGGAACTATGTCCGAGCAGCTCCACACAACCACCGACGTTGCCACCGCCGCACCGGCGTACCGCATCGACCCCAAGCTCCACCAGATTCTTTACACGCCGGCGGCGCGCCCGACGCTCGAACCCACGCCCGAACCCGAAGCCCTGCCCGAACCGCCGTACCCGCTCCACCCAGACCCGCAGCCGATGACGAAGAAGCAGTACCAGCGCATGAACGCCAAGCGCACCTGGAAGACCTGGGGGTCGCCCTACTTCAAGTCGCTCTGGCACCGCGGCGAGCTGCGCCCCATCATCCCCTACCTCTTCACCGAGTGGAAGTGCAACCTCGACTGCCACTACTGCTGGTCTTACAACAACCGCGTCAAGGGCATGACCGAGGACACGGCCAAGCGCTCGATTGACTGGCTCCACTCCATCGGCTCGCGCGTGCTCGCGCTGATGGGCGGCGAGCCGCTGCTCCGGCCCAAGTTCATCCACAAGATCGTCTACTACTCGGCGAAGAAGGACATCTTTGTCTACCTGCCGACGAACGGTCGCCTGATGAAGCCCGACGTGATCGACCGCCTCGGCGACGCAGGCATCGCCACGGTCAACCTCGCCATCGATTCCGTCAAGGAGCGCAAAGAACTCCCGAAGGCGCTCGACCCCATCCGCCCCTACTTCGAGTACCTCGTCAAGCGGCAGCACCACTACGGCTACACCGTGATGCTCAACATCAACATCTGCCGCACCAACATCGACGACGTGAAGGAGCTGACCGAGATCGCGCACGACGCGGGCGTGGCGACAGACTACCACATCAACGAGTCGCCGATGACCGAGCAGACCCACTTCAAACACCTGAACGAGAACAGCACCTACCTCACGCCCGAAGACTGGCCGAAGGTTGACGACCTTCTGGACTACCTCGACGCCAAGCGGCACAACGAGGGCTATAAGATGGTCAACCAGTCGAAGCACATGCAGGACATGAAGCAACTCATGCGCGGCGAGGTGCCGCCGTGGAAGTGCCGCGCGGGCCAGAACTCGCTCATCATCCGCACCGACGGCACGCTCGCCCCCTGCTTCCCCATGTACTCGGCCACGCACGACTGGGGCACGGTCGGCGACCACAAGTTCGACGTCCAGCAGCTCGACGCGATGAAGACCGAGTGCTCGAAGCACTGCCTTTCGACCTGCAACTACATCCTCGCCTACTGCTACGACACCAAGCGCGTCGTCAAGTGGGCCTTGAAGCAGGCCATGAACGGCTTCCAGGGCTCGACCGACACCATCCAGTGAAAGCGGACTCAAGACGGCACACAAAGCAACGGGCAGCTCGCGGGCTGCCCGTTCTCTTTTGCCCACCTACAGGCAGGCGGGTTCTGAAACATCCTTCTGTTCCAGAACCCGCCTGCCTGTAACTGCGGGACTAGGACTCGAACCTAGAAACCCTGATCCAGAGTCAGGTGTGATGCCATTTCACCATCCCGCATCAACGCAATAAAATTTTACCGTCACGGGCGCAGTTGTCAAGTCGGCGTCGCGATGACGAAAACGCTGCCGCGCGTCCCGGACAGAGGGCGATAACTATTGCTTGCCACAGCACCGCGCCGGGCGCAAAATGCCTCCGAAGGGCCTGCCGGCCCGCCGCCGTTTGGGCGAAGCCTCTTGAAAGTCCCGCGGTCGTTTCGCCAGAGAGTTTCACAGTCAAAGTTCACTGTCCGAGGATGCCTTTCAGATGAGCGAAAACGAAGCGAGCGCGTCCGGGGCCATCGAGAGGGAAGAGGAGCGTCTGCGCGCGGCCGTCGCCGAGTACGAGGCGCGGCTCTCAGAGTTCGCGCGCCTGGCCGCGCGCGCGCGCCACGAGATCAACAACCCTTTGACCGGCCTCCTCGGTCAGGCCCAACTGCTCCTGCGCGAGGAGCTGAGCGACACCGCGCGCCGCCGCGTCCAGACCATCGAGCAGCTCGCGGGCCGCATCCGCGACACCGTCGCGAGCCTGCGCGAGATACAACTGCCGCGCCCCGACGCCCGCGTCGGCGAAACCCCAGAAGAGCCGCCCCGACAATGAAGACGCGGCTCGGCGCGGAAAGAACTGAAGACCAAAAAGAGAAGCCCGGCGCGGACGTGCGCCGGGCTTTTAGTTCTCAGTTTGAATGAGCTGCTACACGGTTACTTCTTCCGCATCATCCTCGACGAGGTGCGGCGTCGCGCCACGGTCGGACTCAGACTCGTCCTCGGCCAGTATGGCCTGGACGACGGGCAGGCTCAGGGTGTGCCTCTTCGAGATGCCGGGCACGCGCTTGCCCTTGGCGTAGACGGGATGCCGCCCGTGCTCGCTGTACCACTCGGAGAGGTTCGCAGTCTTGTGCATGTTCTCGATGATCTGCCGCCAGCCAACGCCCGTGTTGTAGGCGCAGAAAGAGATCTCGCCTTCCTGCGTGCCGTAGGGGATGACGCACATCTCC
The DNA here is from genome assembly GCA_030914105.1 of Acidobacteriota bacterium. Taxonomy (GTDB): domain Bacteria; phylum Acidobacteriota; class Blastocatellia; order Pyrinomonadales; family Pyrinomonadaceae; genus QHXN01. Next base: position 7,349 of record JALZHC010000062.1, on the reverse strand, counting down.
GTGCGGCGGAAGTCGTAGTTGAAGAGGTCTTGGAACCACATGCCCTCGACGCAGAGCACGCGCCAGACGTCCGCCGGGTCGTCCGACTTCTGGGCCTTCATGCGGTCGTTGCGGTCTGAGTTCGAGCTGGTCGAGGAGGGCTTGAAGAGGTTGATGATCTGCGAGACTGGAAAGCCTTCGGGCGCGCGCTCCGGCTGGAAGTTGCGCATGATCGCCATCGCGAGCTGCGCCATCGTGAGCTTGCGCCCGCGCGCCGTGTCCGTGATGACCGAAACGTCCTTCATGAACTGCTCGTAGTCGAAGAACTCAAACAGCGACTTGAACTCGCCCGTCTGCCGGTTGACGACCGCGAGCGTGAAGATGCCGCAGTTTGGATGGCAGTTACACGAAGACCAGCCCCAGGGCGCGTCCGCGCCCTGAAGCATGTCCATCACCGAAGTGAACGCCGAGTAAGACGAGAGCGGGAACCAGTCGCGCAGGGGCTTCATGCGCCCGCCGAGCTGCTTGTCCAAATCCTCGGCCATGCCTGCGAGCGTGTAGCGCTGGCGCTCGCGCACCGCGTCGGGCACGTCCTCGTCGCGGCCCGTGAAACTTACGGGCTGGAAGGCGATGGTCTGAACCTTGTCGATGTTCTTGGCGGCGAACTCGACGATCTGGCCGATGGCATCGTTATTGATGGTGTTAACAATCGTGGTGACCAGAGTCACCTTGATGCCGACCGACGCGAGGTTCTCAATCGCGCGCAGCTTCACGTCGAAGAGGTTGCCGACGCCGCGGTGCTTGTTCTTCTCTTCGCTCACGCCGTCGAACTGCAAGTAGACGCCGTGCTGGCCGGCTTCCTTCGCGGCCTTACAGAATTCGATGTCCTCGGCGTAACGGATGCCGTTGGTGGCGGCGAGTATCCGGTAGAAGCCGACACGCTTGGCGTAGGCGACGGCGTCGAGGAAGTAGGGCGACAGAGTCGGCTCGCCGCCTGAGAAGAGGATGATGATCTGACGGCGCGGCTTGAAGGAGACGGCGCGGTCGAGGATGGCTTTCGTGTCTTCAAACGTCGGCTCGTGGACGTAGCCGACCTGGTTGGCATCCATGAAGCACGGGTTGCACATCATGTTGCAGCGGTTCGTCAGGTCAACCGTCAGAACCGCGCCGCGACCGAACTTGATGTTCGAGGTGCCGTGGCGGTGTATGTGCGAGTCTTCGGCGGCGCGGAAGTCGCGCCCGAAGAAGAGCGACTCGATGCGTTCGAGGAAGCGCGCGTCGGTCGCCATGATGTCTTTGAACTCGCCGTGCTTCGGGCAGGTCTTACGCATGAAGACCTGGCCGCCCTCTTCGTAAATCTCCGCCTTGATCTCGCCGGGGTGCGCGTCCATCAAGGTCTCAAGCGGCGTCTCGCCGCTGATGACCGCGTCGCGCACTTCCTTGACGCAGCGCGGGCACAAAGAGTCGGTCTCGCGCGGGAACCCAAGCGGCGGAGCAGACCGCTCATAGGACTTCAGCAGCGGCCCCGGTGCCCACTTCGGACGCACGGCCTCGCCTTCGGGCAGGCGCGTGTTGACGGACTGGAAGGCCTTCCACGCCACGTCCGACAGACTCGAAACCAGCCGGGATGCCTTCACGCCGCTGAAGCGCGACTTCTCGGTTTCGCCGCGGCGGAAATTATCACTGAACAAGACTTACTTCTCCTCTGCACGGAGCGAGTTCCCCGTGCCGTGATGTTTACGCGCCCGAAAGATTTCTTCAATAACGTTAAATATAAGTCGCCGCGCACTCTTCAGCCGCAGGCACACACATGCGCCGAATCATGATAGTGGCAACGAGTGGTAAAGGCAAGGGGCTAAAACAAATACCCCTCCGGGTGATGCCGGCCTCGGCGTCATGGCTCCTAAGTCTCTTCGCGTTGACAGCCCCGGCGCGCGGGCGTATAAGCTGGAAGCCGGTCGCGCAGCAGCCTTTGACATCCTAACCCCAGACGGTACGCCCGCCGCCACTCAGGCGCGGGCCGTGACCGTTCTCTCCGCCGAACGGGTGCTCCACCCGGTTCGTCACCAACGCCTATCTGAACTCACCAATCAACCTTGTCAAGAGGAGTGATTAGATGACGACAACACGGAACGCCACGGCACTTCCGCCCGCCGGGACGAGGAAGAATCTGGTCGAAAATTCGGGGTTCGAGATTGACCACGACCACGACAACTGGCCGGACTCCTGGGTCATCCCGCATGATTTCTGTTTTTGGGACGCCGAGACGAAGCTCGGCTCCGGTCACAGCCTGCGTTTACAGAATACGGACGCCGCCCAGTTCCCGCTCATCTACCAGACGATTCCCTGTCAGCCCGACCGCGAGTATACCTTCTCGGCATGGATTAAAGGGGAGAACGTGAGCTTGACGAACGCCAACGGGGCCGGCATGTTTATCGCCTTCGCCGACGCACAGGGGAAAAATATCGGAGGCCAATACCCACCCGGCTTCAAGGGTACTTTCGACTGGTCGGTGGTCAGCGGCAAGGTCGCCATTCCCGCCGGGGCCGCCGCCGTTCACGTCGGGCTTTACCTGAGCCAGGGCAACACCGGGACGGCCTGGTTCGACGAGTTGGTCGTGGCCGGTGTAATGCACGTCTTCATCACGCAGCCCGCTTATCGTCGCACGGTCGTCGCGCCCGCGCGCGAGCCTTGGCGGGCCGAGGTCAACAGGTCTGGGATGATTAACTGGCGCACCCGGATAGCGGTCTTATACGGCAGGGTACTCAACGCGCAGGGCAAAGTGGTGATGGAAGGGCGTTTGGTTTTTAAGGCGGGCGAGGTCGCAAAGAGCCTGGAACTCGCGCCGCCCGCGAACCTGCCCGTGGGCGACTACCGCTGGCAGTTCAGCCTGTGGAACGCCGTCGAGACCAAAAAGCTGGATGAAGCCGAGTACGGAGTGCGCGTTGAGGCTGCGGGGTCGCCGCCACCCACCGTCCACCTCGACGCCGACCTGCGCACGATTGTCGACGGCGAGCCTTTCTTCCCGCTCGGCTTCTACATCGCCGAAGACCCCCAGGTTAGCGGCCTACTCGACATGCACCTGAAGTATATCGCCGACTCCGGATTCAACACCGTGCTCTCTTACACCTTCGGCGCGTGGGGGTGGAGCGCGGCCAACTCGTTGGGCACGGCCCCGTCGGACTTCCTTCAGACCGTAAACAAATACGGCCTGCGCGCCATCTACAGCCTCGCCGCTTTCCACGAGGGCGCGGCCTCTTTTTACAGCACCTTTCCCAACGCGACCGAGAGCGACCTTGAGTTGGCGACCGACTACGTCAACGCTCTGCGCGGGAATAAGGCGCTGTTGGGTTGGTATCTGACCGACGAGCCGCCGTCGTCCCTGACGCAGAAGCTTCAGGACATGTACCAACTCATCCGTGAACTGGATCGTGAGCACCCGTGTTACCAGGTTCACACCCTCGACCCCCTCAACAGGGACTCGCACGGCATCCAACTCGCCAACTTCTACGACTCCACCGATGTCATCGGCGTAGACCCTTACTCCGTGCCTCACTACCCTTTAAGGATAGCTGGCGAGTGGACGCAGGACGCACGGTTGGCGATGCGCGGGGCGAAGCCGGCCTGGGTCGTCATCGGGATTGCCGACGGGAGCATTTATTCCGGCAAGCCCTGTGACTCACAGGATCAACCGCCGGACTGCGGCCGCGAGCCGAGCCTCGCCGAGAAGCGTTGCACCGCCTACCTGGCCCTGATTTACGGCGCGCAGGGACTGCTCTTCTACTCTTACTTTGATATCTTCCTAACCACGAACGGCGAGTTGCTGCCGCCGGACTCGGAGATCGTCCTGCGGAGGCTGGACGAGGTCGCGCAGCTCGGCCAGGAGTTCAGCTCTTTGACGCCGCTGCTGCTGACGGGAACACCGCTTCAGATGTCGACCACCGCCACGAAAACGCCCGTGCGTTGGCGTGTGCTTCAGTTGGGAGCTTCGCCACACATGCTGATAGCGAACCCGAGCCGCGCGGGCGCGGAGACCATCAGGTTCAGACTGCCGAAGGGCGACTGGGCCAGCGCGACGGTCAACCACGGCGACCTTGACCCGACGCTGGTGAAGCTGGTGAAGATAGGCAAATACCGCTTCCTACAGGTCACGATTGGGGTGGCCAGCAGTGGTGAAATCATCCTGAATCCGGCGTGAATCGCGGGGGCTTCCCGTTGCGCGGGCTGTCCTGACCTCGTTGCGGCATCGCCGCGTAACGATGTACCATCCACGCCCGGTCGCCGCTTATGGAAATCCACCCGACAGCCATCATCAGCCCGCGCGCTCGCGTCGCGCCCGACGTTCGCGTCGGCGCTTACGCCGTCGTCGAAGACGAAACGACAATCGGCGCGGGCTGCGAAATCGGCGCGCACGCGGTCGTCAAGCGGTTCACGACGTTGGGCGAGCGCAACCGAGTCTACGAGCACGCCTGCCTTGGCGGCGAGCCGCAGGACGTGAAGTTCAAAGGCGAGCCGAGCCGTCTGGAGATCGGCGACGACAACCTGATACGCGAGTACGTGACCATCCACCGCGCGAGCGAGGAGGGCGCGGCGACGCGCGTCGGCAGCCGGAACTTCCTGATGGTCGGCGCGCACGTCGCGCACAACTGTGTGGTCGGCGACGACAACATCTTCGCCAACGGCGTGGCGCTGGCGGGCTACATCACGGTCGAGGATCACGTCTTCCTCTCTTCGGACGTGGGCGCGCACCAGTTCGTCCGCTTCGGGCGCTACGCGATGGTCGGCGGCAAGTCCAAAATTGTGCAGGACGTTCTGCCGTTCTTCACGACCGACGGCAACCCGGCGCGCGTGCGCGGGCTGAACGCGATAGGCTTAAGGCGCGGCAGCTTCTCGAAGGAGTCGCGCGCCGCCTTGAAGCGCGCGTACCAGATACTCTTTCGCGCGCGTCTGCCTTTAGAGCGCGCGCTCGCGACGCTCGAAGAGATGGGCGACGAATCGGTCGCGCACCTCGCACGATTCATACGCGCCTCGCGCCGCGGCTTCACGCGCGAGGCGCGCGAGGAGACGACCGTCGAGCGCGAGCTACTCTTCAAAGTCTCAGGCTGACGCGGAGACTAAAATCTTAAGGCCGACCCGGAAACAAAAGTCTCAAACAGTCTCAGGCTGACGCGGAGACTAAAATCTCAGGCTAACCCGGACAGAAAGTCTTAGGCCCAGAACCGGACGACATGAGCAGACAGAGCGAGGGCAGAACCGTCGCCGAGCTGGCGGCGCTCGTCGGCGGGCGCGCTTCGGGCGACACGTCGGCGCGCGTCCGCGGCGTCGCCTCAATCGAGGCGGCGCGCGAGGGCGAAGCGGTCTTCGTCGAGGACTCGAAGCTGCTCGACGCCGCGCGCGCATGCGCCGCGTCGTGCGTGATCGCGCCGGAGGGCGCGGGCGAGAAGCTCGAAGGCGCGCGGAGCATTATCGAATGCGCGCGGCCGAAGCTCGCCTTCGCGCTCGTCGCGGAGGTCTTGTACCCGCCGCGTCGGCGCGGCGCGTTCGTCCACCCTTCTTCGAGCGTCGCGCCGGGCGCGCGCCTCGGCGAAGGCGTCTACGTCGGGGCGTTCGTCAACGTCGGCGAAGGCGCGGAGGTGGGCGACGGCACGCAGATTCTGGCGTGCGCGTTCGTCGGCGAGGGCGCGCGCGTCGGGCGCGAGTGCGTGCTCCACCCGAACGTGGTTCTCTACGACGGCGTGACGCTCGGCGACCGCGTCGTGCTGCACGCGGGCGTCGTCGTCGGCGCGGACGGCTTCGGCTACGTGCGCGACGAGGCGGGCGTCTACCACAAGTTCCCGCAGGTCGGGACCGTGGTGATAGAGGACGACGTGGAGATCGGCGCGCTCACTTGCATCGACCGCGCGGCGCTCGGCACAACGCGCGTCGGGCGCGGGACGAAGATAGACAACCTCGTGCAGGTCGGGCACAACGTCGAAGTCGGCGAGCGCGTCGTCATCGCGGCGCAGACCGGCATTTCGGGGAGCACCGTCATCGAGTCGGACGCGGTCATCGGCGGGCAAGTCGGTTTTGGCGACCACGCGCGCGTGCTCTCAGGCGCGGTCATCGGCTCGCAGGCCGGGGTGCTGCCCGGCAAGATCGTCCGGCCCGGCGTCTGGTGGGGCACGCCCATCCAGCCGCTTGAAGAGTACAAGCGCCTCAACGCACTCTGGGGCCGCCTGCCGCGGATGCGCGAAGAGATCGAAGAGTTGAAGCGGCAGGTGAAGGAGCTTTCGTCGCGCCTCGGTAAAGAAAAAGAAGAACCGGAAAAGTAATCAGAACACGGAGCGACGTATCAGCCGGGTTATGCCGCATGGTGTGGTCTAATTGTAGTTAGATGTGCTTCGCTTTAGCATCCATAGGATTATGGCTAAAAGCTCTATTCGATTTTCAACCTTTCCTCAGACAGAACCGCCGCCCGCATTTGTGCCGGACATTATCTCTGTATTCGAGGCGCACGAGCCCTACATCGCAACGCTGGACTTGGAAAAAGGCTTGACGAGTGACAAGGTTCTAGCAGTTTTACGTGCCGACCTTGTAAAACTCGGATTCGATGTTGAAGGGGGAAAGCGAAGAGAACAGATAATCGAGCGTCCAGTATTCTATGGTGAAAACGGTATACCAACGGTTCGTTACCAAATCGATGCTTATCACCCTCCATGGAAATGTGCCCTTGAAGTTGAGGCCGGTCGTGCTTGGATGGGTAATGCTGTTTACCGCGACCTCATCCAAGCTTCAGTAATGGTTAACGTTGACCATCTCGTTTTGGCCGTTCCGCTTTCGTATAAATACAAGACTGGTAAGGGGCAGAAACAAACTGTTAATAGGGATTACGAGTATACTCGGGCTTTAGCTAGTGCCCTTTATGGGCATACGAGATTTCGCCTGCCATATAGTCTAGTGGTGATTGGCTATTGATTACGACGGGCACATCTAACAACGGCGTGCACCGAACGCCCCTTCAGCGCGCCTCTCATGTACGTTGAATGGGGCGTAGGTGATGCCGGGCGTTAGGGCCCGTGGCCTCTTTTCTTAAAACTTTTCACCTTCTTTCTTCCAGTCACGGACGGCGCGCAGCACGGCGTCAGCCGCGCGCAGCGATGCGCCGCCTTCGCCGAGTTGGGCCGTCGCTTTGCGCAGGCATGCGCGCGCGCGTTCGTTGTTGGCGGGGTCGAGGAGCGCGAGGAGTTCGCGCGCGAGCGACGCGCCGTTGAAGTCGTTCTGCATTAGTTCGGGCGCGAGGCGATCGCCTGCGACGAGGTTGACGAGGCCGTAGTGCTCGACCGTGATGAGGCGTCCGAGCGTGTGCCAGTTGAGCGCGGACTCTTTGTAGA
>JALZHC010000476.1 GCA_030914105.1 Acidobacteriota bacterium | reverse complement strand
GTTCAGCCGTTAATGCTGAACGGCGGCCTCGCCGTTTGAGAGTTGCGTGAGCGCGTGCGCTCAGCCTTCAGAGTTGCGTGCGTCGGCGCTCAGCGGTTGACGGCGTCGCCCGCGTCTTCGAGCATGTCGCCGACCTTGCGCTTCGTGCCGCCCCAGCCCTCCTGCACGTCGCCCTTGAGCTTGTCGCCAGCGCCCTCGGAGCGCATCTCTTCGTCGCCCGTCAGGCGGCCCAGGCCCTGCTTGACGGAGCCTTTCGCCTGCTCGTATTTGCCTTCGAGTTCGTCCCTGTTCGGAGCACCCATGATCGCTAATCCTCCTTTGAAGTTAAAAGGGAGAGGGCGCGAAAGGCCGCGCCTCGAAGAAGAATTAGGGCAACGACCATGCCGCGCGTGCGCGTCCGCGGCTCGCGGCGAAAGCCTTTGAAGGGGGCGGATATACGCGCGGCGGCCAGCCGTAAATCTCGGCGGCGAGGGCTTAAGGCGTGTCCGTTTTAGTACGTTTGAGAGAGGCCGAGCGGTCTGTCTTCGGACAAGGGCGGCGGGGGTTTCAGTTAGGGGCGTCGCCGTCCTCAAGCGGGCGACGCCCCTTCTCACAAATTGCGAGGAGGCTTTGTAAGGCGGTGGGCCTACGGGTTGCCGTAGGTAATCTTGACGGTAACGCTGTTGCCGGTCGGCGTCTCGTCGTAGTTCGTGATGTCGGTTCCGGTGATCTCGACTCGTTTAATCACCTTCTGGCTGTTGCTGAACAATCCAGTAAAGGGATTGTTCGGCACCAGCTGGCTTGGGTCGAACTGAATTGTAACGGAACCTCCCTGAACGATGATCGGGGGATCGCCTCCTGACATGGTTTTCTCCTTTGCTGATGAGGTTAATTGAAAAGCGGGGAGGCGCTCTCCCCGCCAGAGAGGGCCGAATCTTATCAACAGTCGCGTGACGAGTCCACGACTTTTTCGACGCGGTCGAGAACGAAGCCGCGGCGACGCGACGGCGGCGCACGCGCCCGACATTCCGGCGCGCAAAAAAAATTGGGCGCGCCCACGAAGGGACGCGCCCGTTTCAGTGTTTGAGGCTGCGGAGCAGCCCGCGGTTTAGAAGTGGAAGCGCACGCCGAGCTGAACCTGGCGCTCGCGGAAGAGCGTGCTGTCAGCGCCGGTGACGCTGTTGAAGCCGCTGGCCCCGCCGTTGAAGTTCAGCGTCGTGCCGGAGATCGAGTAGAGCGTGGTGTTGACGGTCGTCACCTGCGTGCGGTTGAGAAGGTTGAAGGCCTCTGCGAGCACCTCGATGTCCGTGCCCTCGGTGATCTTGAAGCGGCGCGAGAGACGCGCGTCCAGATACTTGATCGGGGGCTGCTTGAAGAAGTTGCGCGGGACGAGCGCGAAGCGGGTCGAGCCGCCTGAGCCGTTAGCGCCGCCGCCCGGCGTCGTGTTCGACGCGAAGCCGAAGGCGGTCGGGCTGATGGTGCCGGAGATGTTCCCGGTGAAGCGCTGGCCGGAGAAGGCGTTGAAGATGGGCGCAATCGTCCAGCCGTTGAAGATGGCGCGCCCCACCTTGTTGTCCTTCAGGCTGGCGAAGCTGGTGTTGTAGACGACGCTGGCGACGAACTTGTGGCGGCGGTCAAAGGCCGAGAGCGCCTTCTCGCCGGCCTGGTCGAAGGCGTTGAAGGGGACGTTGTTGGTCGTAAACGTCGTCGAAGTCTGGCCGTTGTCCTCGGCGCGCGAGAGCGTGTAGTTAACCTGGAACTGGAGGCCGTTCGAGAGCCGCCGGTTCGCCTGGAGCACGAGCGCGTGGTAGTTCGAGAAGACGTTGCTGCGAATCTCGGTGATCTGCGCGAAATTCGTGTTCGGCCTGGCGCCGACGAAGATGGGCGAGGTGTAGGTCTGGCCGCTGAACGGCCCGCCGTTAACCGTGAAGGTCACGTTGGTGGCGGACGCGGGCAGGTTCACGTCCACGAAGTTCGGCAGGTGCTTGCCGAAGCTCCCCAAGTAGGAGACCGAGACCGCCGTGTTGTGCGCGATCTCGCGCTCGAAGACGATGTCGGTCTGGTGGATGAGCGGGAGCTGGAAGTTCGAGGCGAAGTACTGCACCGCCGGCGCGACCAGAGCGCCCGACGTGAGCAGGTTCGGGTAGGACGGGGCCGCGGCGCTGGTGGCCTGGAGGGTCACCTGCCGCTGCGCCACGTCAATGCCGACGCCCGTGTTGATGAGCGCGTTGTAGACGGTCGAGTTGATGACGCGCCCGTAGTAGATGCCCCAGCCGCCGCGCAAAGAGGTCTTGCCGTCGCCCGTGAGGTCGTAGGCGAAGCCGAGGCGCGGCCCCCAGTTGTTCCTGTCCGAGACCTTGTTGGCCGTCTGCGGCAGCAGCGGGTTGACATTCGAGCCGATGGGGTCGGGGTTGCGCTGGTACTCGTAGCGCATGCCGAGGTTCAGGGTCAGGCGCTGGTTGACGCGCCAGTCGTCCTGAACGAAGAAGTTGAAGTCGGTCGTCTTCATCGTCAGACCGAGGACGCCGAGGCCCTGGTTGAAGTTGCCGCCGTAGCACTTGCCCACGGTGCGCGTGCTGCTGTAGCACGGCGTGTTCGAGGGGATCGAGCCGGGCGAGATGAAGTTGGTGTAGTCGATAATGAAGTCGTTGAGGCCGCCGTAGAAGCCCGCGGCGTTCGTGCCGCCCGTGTAGTTGAACTCGCCGCCGGAGAAGCGGAGGTTGTTGATGATGTCCTTGACGAAGTTGATGTCGCCGCCCCACTTGAGGGTATGGTTCCCTTGGGTGAGCGTCATCGTGTCGGCGAACTGGTTGCGCCGCTCGTCAGGGAACGCGGCGCGCTCCAGGAACTCCGGGATGCCGTAGGAGAAGCCGTTGGTGATGAAGGTCTGCGGCGAGCGCCCGCCGACCGAGTTGGTCGGCTCGCCCGGCAGCGGTGGCTGGCTGAACTGGAACTCGTTGTCGCGACCCCACTGGTAGCGCGCCTCGTTCAAGAGCTTGTTCGAGATGGTCGCCGTCTCACGCACCGTCACCCAGTCGATGTTGACGAAGTCGTCGCCGAAGTTGTCGCGGGCGCGCGTGTTGATGGCCTGCGTCTGGATGCCGGCGGGCGAGACCCAGCGCATGTGGTTGTAGGTAGCCGTCAGCACGTTCTTGTTGTTGATGTTCCAGTCAACCTTCGGCAGGAAAATCTTCTGGTCGCCGCGGCGCGGCACCTCGCCGGAGATGTTGTTGAGGAAGTTGAGCGCCGTGTTGACCTGCGCGGCAGTCAGACCCTTGCCGGTGGCAAGCGACCCTGTGCGGCTCGCGCCGGTCGTGCCGGCGAAGGCGGGGCAGGTCGTCAGGTTAACGCTCGCGCCGCGCGCGGCGGTGAGCAGGCAGGTATCGGCGCGGTTCAGGAAGTCGAGCGCGGTGAAGGTGGAGACGCCGGGGAAGTTGCGCTTCTGCTGGTCGTAGGAGAAGAAGAAGAAGGCCTTGTTGGGCTTGATCGGGCCGCCGATGGTTCCGCCGAACTGGTGGCGCACGTCCACGGGCTTGAAGGCCACGGGGGTGAAGACGCCGCCGATGTTCTGCGTGATGAAGCTGCGCGGGTTGCGCGCGCCCCACTTGTTGTTGCGCTGGAAGTAGAAGGCCGAGCCGTGGAAGTCGTTGGTGCCGGACTTGGTGACGGCGTTGACGACGCCGCCGGCAGAGCGCCCGTACTCGGCGGAATAGTTCGAGGTGTTGACCTGAAACTCGCGGATCGAGTCCTGGCTGATGCCGTAGCTGATGCGCGTGCGTCCGCGCTCCTCGGCGAAGAACGCCTGGTTGTTGTCGCCGCCGTCAATCGTGTTGTTGTTGAGGAGGCCGGAGATGCCGCGGAAGGAGATGAGGCCGAAGGTTCCGTCGGGTACTGCGCCCGGAGTAAGCAGCGCGTAGTTCGACCAGCGCCGACCGTTGACCGGCAGGTTGTTGATCGAGGTCTGGTTGATGTTGGTGTTGAAGTCCTGCTGCTGCGTGTTGATGACCGGCGCTTCGCCCGTCACCTGCACGGTCTCGGTCGCGCCGCCCACGGAGAGCGCGGCATCAATCGGGGTGATGCGCCCGACCTCGACGACCACCTTCTGCTGCGTGAA
>JALZHC010000475.1 GCA_030914105.1 Acidobacteriota bacterium | reverse complement strand
GCGCGTGCGTTCCCAACCAGACGAGGTGCGAGCCGATGCGCTGCAACTCGCACATGAGGACGCGGATGACCTGCGCGCGTTCCGGAATCTCAAGGCCGAGCAGTTTCTCGACGGCCATGCAGTAGGCGAGGTTGTTGCCGAGCGGGTTGAGGTAGTCCATCCGGTCGGTGATGACGATGCCCTGCTGATACTTCTTATACTCGAAGAGCTTCTCCATCCCCGTGTGCAGGTAGCCGATGTCGGGCGTGCACTTGACGATCATCTCGCCGTCGAGGACGAGTTCGAGGCGCAGGACGCCGTGGGTCGAGGGGTGCTGTGGCCCGAACGAGATGGTCATCTGCGTGTCGAGCGGGCGGTCAACGACCTCGAACGGCGGCGGAAGATTTCCGGTTGAGATGCTCATGCCTTCGCCTGCAAGCCTTTAATTTGAAAGCCTCATCATGCCCGCGCCTCTTCACAAAGGCGTGGCTATTCGGGCACGAAGTTGTACGTCAAAACGCCCGTGACCTTGACGGGCGACCCGTTCAATTTATACGGCGTGAACTTGGCCTGCCGCGCCGCCGCGACCGCCGCCTGCTGCAAGAGCGGGTGGCCGCTGATGGCCGTCGCCGCAACCACGTTTCCCGCTTCGTCCACAGTCACCTGCACGGTCACAGTCCCCGAAGCCTTCGCCGCCTTCGCAATCGGCGGGTAAGCAGGCTCCGGCTTGCTGACGGCCTTGCCGTTCAAGACGCCGCCGGAGACTATCGTGTGGCTCGGCGCAGAACCCGGCGGCGGAGGAGGAGGAGGCTCGGCGTCCGCGTTGCTGTTGTCGCCTTCGTCGCCTGCTTCGGGCGGCGCGTGCGGGCGCGAGCGCAGGTCAATGCGGTCGGGCCGCCCCTCGACTTCGACCGCCAGCGTTGTGTAGTACCAATCCTCTCCCACCTGCGGGTCTTTCAAAGCCTCGGCGTAAATCGTCCCCGACTTCTTCGGGCCGGAGATGGGTATCTGGAAGTTCGCGCGGCCATGGCCGCCGAGGCCCCTCTCGACCGACCCGCGCACTAACCAACCGTCCTTGATCGGCTCGCCCAACTCTTCGACGACCTGCGGGTTCGACCTCGCCCTTTCGAGCGCGAACTGGTAAACCTCCGAAGACTTCACCGCCGACATGGCGAAGAAGAAGATGGCCGCGGCGGCTGCGACGACGAGGACGATCAGGCCGAGGCAGCCCGTGGGGACGAGCCACTTCCAGTTCCTGCCCCAGCAACCCTTCTGCTGCGGCTGCGGCTGGTAAGGGCCGCCGTACTGCGGCTGTACCGGATTCGGGTTCATCGCGCCCGGTTTCGGCCCCTTCAGGTCAGGCTGTACGGCTCGTAGCCGCGCAGCGGGAAGTCTTTGCGCAGGGCATGCCCTTGCCAGTCGTCGGGCAGAAGTATGCGGCGCAAGTCCGGGTGGCCGTCGAAGACGACGCCCATCAGGTCGAAGGTCTCGCGCTCGTGCCAGTTGGCCGTGCGCCAGATGCCGGTCACCGTCTGCACGTGAGCGTCCTCCTGGCCGAGCAGAACTTTCAGGCGCATGCGGTGGTAGCGCTTGGTCGAGAAGAGCTGGTAGTTGACCTCGAAGCGCGGCTCCTCCTCCGGCCCGCGGTCAACGCCCGTCAAGTCCGAGAGCATGTCGAACTCGAAGCCGGGCGCCGACTTCAAATGCGCGCAGACCTCGACGATTGAGGAGCGCGGCACAATGAGCGTCAGCTCGCCGAAGGCCTCGACGACCTCCGAAATCCAATCCCCGTGCTCGCCCCGCAAGGCGTTCACGAGGTCGACGGGCGGAACCGGATACGAAGTCGCGCGCCGAGCGCCGGCGGCGATCTGCTTCTCTCGCTCGATGTCTTGACTCATAAGTGATGAGTGATGAGTGATGAGTGATAAGAAAGAGCGAGCCGCAGTTTCTTATCACTCATCACTTATCACGGCTTTAAAACGACCTGCGGCGCTCGTGCCGCGAGGCGATGGTGTACGGCCTCGAAGGGGTCTCCTGCGCCGCCGCTTCGTTGGTCGCGGAGACGCCGGTCGCGGGCAGAGTGCCGGGCGGCACGGCCTCGACGGCCTCGCCCGCCGGCACGTCCTTGCGGTCGCGCAAGCTCTCCTTCATCACCTTCTCCTGAAGCATCATCACGGCGTGAATCAGCATCTCTGGCCGCGGCGGGCAGCGCGGGATGTAAACGTCCACGGGCACGACCTTGTCCACGCCCTGCACGATGGCGTAGTTGTCGAACACTCCGCCCGAAGTGGCGCACGCGCCCATCGAGATGACCCACTTCGGCTCCGGCATCTGGTCGTAGATGCGCCTCAAGACCGGGGCCATCTTGCGCGAGACGCGGCCCGAAACGATCATCACGTCGGCCTGGCGGGGGCTGGCGCGGAAGACCTCTGAGCCGAAGCGCGCGAGGTCGTGGCGTGCGTCGGTCGTCGCCATCATCTCGATGGCGCAGCAGGCCAGCCCGAAGGTCGCCGGCCAGAGCGAAGACTTGCGCGCCCAGTTCACGAGCGAGTCGAGCCGCGTCGTGATGATGTCGGGCAGCGCCTCGGCGATGACGTTATCTAAACCCATAAAACCTCCTCGCTACTCTCAAGCGGCGAAGCCTTCCTGCTTCCTTCACGCAGCGAAGCCTTCCTGCTTCCGTCATGCTGCGCGCCGTGCCTTCAAGACCTCCGACTCGCGCCGCCGCGCGTCGGCTTCGGCCAGCGCGCGCGCCTCGGCCTCGGCTTCCAGGCGCGCGCGGTCGCCCCACTCGAACAAGCCCTTCTTGATGATGTAGACGTAGCCGACCAGAAGCAGCGCGACGAAGAGCATCATCTCGACGTAGATGAGTGTGGCGAGGCCGCCGCCCGCTGCGACGAAGGACTTGAAGACCACGGCCCAGGGGATGAGGAAGATCAGTTCGATGTCGAAGAGGATGAAGATCATCGCGATGAGGTAGAACTTGACGGAGAAGCGCTCGCGCGCGGAGCCGACCGGGTCTTTGCCGCACTCATAGGGCATCGTCTTCGTCCGCGTCGCCTTGTGCTGGCCGACGAGCTGCGACAGCAGCACGTTGCCCGCCGAGAAGCCGATGGCGACGACGAACATCAGCACGATGGGCAGGTAGTCGGAGAGATTGAAGGAGAGACTGGGCACACTTACCTCCCGTCAGCTCGCGCTGAAAATGCGGCCCGCGGGCAGCCGTTTTGGAGTTTGGGAATCATGGCACAAACTAATCCTAGTCCATGCCCTGTTGAGTGTCAAGGCAGAGCCTCGCGGGCTTGAAAGCCCTGTTTTGCAAGGAGATTGACCGCCTTCCGAGGGCTGTGCTACTTTGAATTTGCCGCCCCCGCAGGCGGCCTGAGACGCCCCCCTTTAATCCGCGCTCCTCGTTCTTCGTCAAACCATAGCCGCGTGATCACAGGATTCAACACAGACATTCAGCACGAAGGCGTCACCTACCACGTCCAGACCGAGGACAAAGGGCTTGAGACGCCGCTCATCCTCTCGCTCGTCTACGTCGGCGGGGCCATCATCGCCAGCAAGCGCACGCCCTACGAAGACCTCTTAGCCCGTGGCTTCGACGAGAAGGCCCTGACCGAAAGACTGAATCGCCAGCACAAGCTCATCTGCGCCGCCATCCGCGCGGGCCGCGTCGCAGAGCTCAAACGCATGGGCGGCCCCGCGCAGACGGAGAAGCCCGGCGACGCCGAAGGCCGTCCAACCTCCGAAAGAGGGAAGACGCAGAGGAAGAAGAAGTCGGACGCGACGCAGGCAGCCGCCAGGCCGGTCGAAGCAGGCGCGACGGTCGAGGCCGCGGATGCCGGAGCGACGCGCGAGGAGGTGTTTGAGCAGGTCGAGCGGATTGTCGAGGAGGTCAAGCCCGCGGGCGAAGCAGAGAAGAGTTCGGACGAAGAGGCGGCGAAGAGTTCCGACGACGAGATCATCATCCTGACGACGCTCGTTGACGAGATCGCAGCGCTGGGCGGGGCGACGAGCTACCAGCCGCCGACCTTCAAGTCGCAGCCGATTGAGCCGCTGCCGCTCCACGAAGAGATTCCCGTCGCGCCGAAGCCTGCCGCGCCGCCAACGCC
>JALZHC010000474.1 GCA_030914105.1 Acidobacteriota bacterium | reverse complement strand
CGCGAGAGCCGCGCCTACGTCCGCGTGAACTTCCGCGCCGTGCCCCTGCCGCCCGCCGTCGGCGCGAACGTCTACGTGCTCTGGGCCGTCACTCCCGACAGCCGCGTCGTCTACATGGGCAGCCTGCCCGTCACCGACGCACTCAACACTGCGGAAATCTACGTCCGCGTCGCGGGCTTCGACGCCGATGACTACGCGCTCTTCGTCACCGCCGAGCAGCAGCGCCCCGCGCCCTCGCCTTCGGGCCGCCGCGTGCTCAGCCAGAAGATGGCTCGGACTCTCATCAAGTAACCCTCCCTCCGGCTCGGCGTTCGTCAGCGGCGGCCCGTCCGTTATAAAATGAGTGATAAGTGATGAGTGATAAGTGATAAGAGGAGTCTCGGAGTCAAGACCACTTGCCTTTGACTCCCGACTCCGAGACTCCAGACTCCAGACTGTATTTCTTATCACTTATCACTCATCACTTATCACTCGTTTGCTGAGGTGAGAATGGCGAAGAGAGGTTCCGTCCTCGTCGTTGACGACGAGGAGATCATGCGCGACGTTCTGGAGACGCTGCTCTCGGCGGAAGGCTACCGCGTTGACCTGGCGAAGACCGGCGAGGAGGGCCTGGAGGCTTACGGGCGGCGCGCTTACGACGTGGTGCTCCTCGACGTTTCGATGCCCGGCATGGGCGGCCTGCGCGCGCTCGAAGAGATTCTCAAGGTTGACCCCGACGCCGTCGTCGTCATCATCACGGCCTACGCCACCTTCGACACGGCCATCGGAGCCTGGGAGCGCGGCGCGTTTGGCTGCGTGCGCAAGCCCTTCCAGAACGAGCAAATCCTCTCGACCGTCGCCGCCGGCATCAAGCGCCGGCGCAAGGACGAGGAGCGACAGAACCTCAGGCGTGCGATGAGCCGCTCGGTCGAGCGCGGCCAGATCATCGGGCGCTCCGAGAAGATGCAGGCCATCTTCTCGCTCGTCGACCAGGTCGCGCCAGCGCGCTCCACAGTCCTCATCACGGGCGAGTCGGGCACGGGCAAGGAACTCATCGCCCGCGCCATCCACGAGCAAAGCCCGCGCGCGGGCCGAACCTTCGTCACCGTCAACTCCTCGAACATCCCCTCCGAGCTTCTCGAATCCGAGCTCTTCGGCCACACGCGCGGCGCGTTCACCGGCGCGGTCGCCGCCAAGAAGGGTCTGTTTGAAGTGGCCGACGGCGGCTCGCTCTTCCTCGATGAGATCGGCGACATCCCGCCGGAGACGCAGGCCAGACTGCTGCGCGTCTTGCAGGAGCGCGAGTTCACGCCCCTCGGCGACACGACGCCGCGCAAGGTTGACGTGCGCATCATCGCCGCCACGAACGTCGACCTCAAGGAGGCCGTCCGCCAGGGCTCTTTCCGCGAAGACCTCTACTACCGCCTCGCCGTCGTGCCAATTGAGCTTCCGCCTCTCAGGGAGCGGCGCGAAGACATACTTCCCCTGGCGCAGCACTTCATACGCAAGTACGACGAGGAGAACAGCCGCGACGTCTCCGACCAGCTCTCGCCCGACGTGCTCGCGCTCCTTGAGCAGTACACCTGGCCGGGCAACGTGCGCGAGCTTGAGAACGTGATGGAGCGTGCGGTCGTCATCGCGCCGGGGCCGGAGGTCTCGCGCCAGTGTCTGCCCGCGGAGATCGCAGACCCCTCGAAGGCCATGAGCGCCGCGCCGCTCACAGGCCCCGCGGGCGCGCTCGACGTGAGCCACGGCGTCAACTTCTACGACGAGGTGCGCCGCTTCGAGATCGGCCTCATCCGCCGCGCCCTCGACCAGACGGGCGGCCACCAGTCGCGCGCCGCGCGCCTCTTAGGCATGAACCCGACCACGCTTAACTCGAAGATCAAGACCTACAACATCCAACTGCGCCTCTGAAGACGCGCGCACTGATGGAAGACGCTCGCGCAAGCCCTTGCCGAACGGACGCGCACCCTTGATGAACGAAGCGCACAGACGGCCACGATGAGACTCCAGGCGCGCGCGCGAAACGTCCTGCTCGCCGCCGCGGCGTGCGCCCTCGCGCTCGCGCTCTACTCACGGGACGTGCCAGCGAACCCGCCCGGCTTCTACATCGACGAGTCCTCAATCGCCTACAACGCCGAGACCATCGCGCAGACCGGCGCGGACGAGTACGGCACGCCCTGGCCCCTCTTCTTCCGAGCCTTCGGCGACTACAAGAACCCGACCTACGTTTATCTCCTCGCCGCCGTCTTCCGCCTCACGGGGCCGAGCGTCGCGGTCGCGCGGCTCTTCAGCGCCACGCTCGGCGCGGCGGCGGCGCTGCTGCTCGGACTCCTCGCCTGGCGGATGACTCGAAGCACGGAGGCCGCGGCGGTCGTCGCCTGCTCGGCGCTTCTGACGCCCTGGCTCTACGAGTGCAGCCGCCTCGCCTTCGAGGTCTCGGCCTACCCGCTCACGGTCGCGCTCTTCCTGCTCGCGCTCTGGCGCGCGGAGTCGAAGGAGAGATGGCGTTCGCCGGACGTGCTCGCGCTCGCGGCCACGCTCGTGCTCCTGACCTACACCTACTCGACGGGTCGTCTGCTCGGCCCTCTGCTCGCCGCCGGCCTCGCCCTCTTCATCACGCGCCGCAACGTCGCGCGCGTCGCACTGACGTGGGGACTTTACGCGCTCGCGCTCGCGCCGCTTCTCGTCTACAGTCGGCGCAACCCCGGCGCGCTGACCGCACGCTTCAAGCTGCTCACCTACGCCGCGCCGCAGACCACGCTCGCGTCCGACGCGCTCGGCTTCGCGCGCCACTACCTCGCCGACATCAACCCCTGGCGCTGGCTCTTCAACGGTGAGTCGAACATACGCGACCACGTCGAGGGCACGGGCGCTCTGCTCGCGGCCACATTCCTGCTCGCCGCCTTCGGCCTCTTCCTGATCCTTCGAGACCGCAGGCGCGAGGCTTCGCAGCACACCGAGCACGACGCGCCGCGTACCGAGCACGACGCGCGGCGGCACTTGAGGCGCGGCGCGTGGTGGCTCTTCATCGTCTACGCCCTCGCCGCCTCGGTCGTGCCCGCCGCACTGACAGCGACCGACTTCCCACAGCTACGCCTCGCAGCCTTCCCTGTCTTCCTTCACGTGCTGACCACGCCTGCGCTCGTCTGGCTGCTCGACGGCGGACAAGATTCCACACCGGCTTCCATTTCAGACGCGGTCTCGCACTCGACTTCGACGCGCATCGCTCGCGTCAGTCAACACGCGCGCCGCACGCACGCGTACAAGCGCGCGGCGCTCTACGCGCTCGTCGCGCTGCTGCTCGTGCAGGGCGCATACTTCCAGTGGCTCTTCCACCGACGCGCGCCGGAGCGTTGGTACGTCTTCGACGCGCGTTTCCCCCAGAAGATTCTCGCGCCCGCGCTGGCGACCGGACGAACGCCGGTCTACCTCTACGACCCGCCGGGCCGCTCCGGCTACATACAGGCGCTCTGGCACGGCGCGCTCGCGGGCGTCGGCCCGTCGCGCTTCGTCCGCCTCGCGCCCTCTCAGGCTCCGCCGCACGGCGCGCTCGTCATCAGCACCGAAGACGATTGCTCGAACTGCCGCCTGCTCGCGCGCCACATCAACTACATCCTCTACGCAGTCCTGCCGACCGACTTGAAGCCCACAGCCGCGCCGCTCCCGGCGCAGGCCGCGCGCGCGAGCATCAGTTCGACGGAGCTGCCGCGCGAGCTTGCGTGCGGGCAGCGCCGCGCGTTGAGCGTCGTCGTGAGAAACGTCGGCGGCGCGATTTGGCCCGCCGTCGGCGAAGAGGGCGGGCGCTACGCAGTCGTTTTGCGCGACCGCTGGCTGCGCGCCGACGGCTCGACTTTCAAGGACGAAGACGGCGCGGCGCGCATGCCTTACGACCTCGAACCCGGCGACACGGCCGGCGTCACCTTGCAGGTCTCCGCGCCGGAAGCGCCCGGTGATTACCTACTCGAACTCGACGTGGCACAGGAAGGCGCGGGCCGCTTCGGCGCGCGAGGCTCGAAGACTCTGAGGGCCGCCGTCAGCGTCGCGCCCCCGCGCTGAATCGGCTTTCCCTCAGCGGAGGCTTATGGAGACAATCGTCTTTCTCGAACGCGACACGA
>JALZHC010000061.1 GCA_030914105.1 Acidobacteriota bacterium | reverse complement strand
GCCGCCGAGCTGCGCCGCTCGGCCCAAATCCAGATGCTGCTCACGGCCCCGGAGCCGCCTACTTACGCAATCGCCACCGACGACCAGCCGACGAGGGGGAATCAGGCGGCGACCGTCACCGTCGTCGAGTTCACAGACTACCAGTGCCCCTCTTGCGCACAGGCGCAGCCGATGGTTGAGTCGCTGATACGCGAGTACGGCGACCGCGTGCGCCTCGTCGTGCGCGACTTCCCGCTGGAGCGCCACCCGGACGCCTTCCGTGCGGCGCAGGCCGCCGAGGCGGCGCGCGCGCAAGGGAAGTATTGGGAGTACACCGCGCTTTTGATGCAGCACCAGTCGGCGCTCGACGCAGCGCACCTGAAGGAATACGCCACCCGTCTCGGCCTCGACCGGCAGAAGTTCGACGCCGCACTCGACTCCGGCCAGTACGCCGCGCAGGTGCAGCGCGATGTGGATGACGGCGACCAGATAGGCGTCGGCGGCACGCCGACCTTCTTCGTTAACGGTCGCCGCCTCGCCGAGAACACCTACGAGGCGCTGAAGACTGCGACCGAAGCCGCCCTGCGGGCCGCCGTTAAGAAATAGGCTGCCGGTGAAAAAGCTGCCGCCCCGCGGCGGGCCGCGGCAACGCTCTTTACGTTTCTGCTTTGATGAAGCCTGTGCGGCGCTTGTGGGTCGCGCGGGCGAAAGAAGGGGCGTGGTCGCTGACTAGTTAGCCACTACGCGGCCACACCCCATGCCGACCACGGTGTGCGCTCGCGCCCGCCAGCGCGGGCCGAACGCCCACCACAGCCGATCTCTGCTCAAGCATACAGCCGGGGCCGAGGTCGTTACAAGCTCACGAGCCGGCGCATGTATTGAGTGTCGCCGTCCGTGAACGCCTCTCACTCTTCGACAGAAGGAAGCCTGAGCGGAGGACCTATGAAGCCAAAGCAAATCACTCGATCAGTCGGGCTGCCCGTCCTCGTGTTCGTCGTCGCTGTCCTGCTGCTGCTCGCCAGTCCGCAAAGAGCGAGCGCGCAGCAGAGCATCGCGATGGACCCGCCGCCGCCGGAAGCGACCCCGACCCCGACGCCGTCTCCGACGCCGACGCCCGACGCGTCCCAGCAAGACCTCGGGCTGCCAGACCCGGCGCTCGACGCCGACTCCGTGTTGCAGGAGACGGTGACGAACGACGGGACGCAGCCGACCTCGGACACGGACAACAACTTTGCCACAACGAAAACCACAACCACCTCGTCCACGACGAGTACGACTTCCACCAACAGCACGTCGAGCACGTCGAGCACGTCGAGCGCGTCGAGCACCTCGACCGCCACGACGAGCGGCACGAGCACGACCTCGTACAACTCTGACGGCTCGACCACCACGACCACGACCTACTCGGACGGCTCGACGACGACCACCTGGCAGGCCGCCAAGATCAACTACGGCTACACTGCGCCCGCTTCGGCTGGCGCGACCTGCGCCCGCACCATCAAGGCCAGCGTCGTCGCGCTCGACCAGGTCTTCTTCTGGAACCGCCTCGGCGCGCTCGAACCGCAGGGTATGATCTACGCCCTGCGCCACAACGTCGTGCCGAAAAGCGGTAACGGCTCGCTCACCGCAGGCAACGTCCGGCTGCGCGGCGACAAGCGCCCGCGCCCGCTCGTTCTGCGCATGAACGTGGGCGACTGCTTGCAGGTCGAGTTCCAGAACCTGCTCGCCACCACACCGACGGACGGCGACCAGCCGGCCACGCGCTCAGCCGGCATGCACGTCACCGGCCTTCAACTAGTCGGCAGCATCCAGAGCGACGGCTCGAACGTCGGCGCGAACGCGAGCAGCCTGGTCGCTCCCGGCAACAAGATCACCTACACCTGGTACGCCGACCGCGAAGGCCCGTACTTCATGCACAGTACGGCGGCCACGACCGGCGGCGAGGGCGACGGCGGCTCCATCCCGGCAGGTCTCTTCGGCGTCGTCAACGTCGAGCCTAAAGGGGCCGAGTGGTACCGCAGCCAGGTCTCGCAGAACGACCTGCGCCTCGCCACCGTCGGCAAGACCGCGGACGGCCACCCCATCATCAACTACGACGCCACCTACCCTTGGTGGCATCGCTACGCGGGGCTGCCCATACTTCGGATCATGAACAAGAACAATATCATTGTTCACTCCGACCTCAACGCGATCATCACGGGGCCGGGCCGCGGCAAGTTCGCCGCCGGCACCTACCCCGCCAACCCCGTCGAGCCGAACCGCGACTGGCCCTTCCGCGAGTTCTCGATCATCTATCACGACGAGGCGGGCGCGCTCCAAGCCTTCCCGCAGTTCTACCAGACGGGCATGGGCGGCCTGAAGCACACGCTCCACAGCGTGCGCGACAACTTCGCCATCAACTACGGCATCGCCGGCATCGGCGCCGAGATTCTCGCCAACCGCCTCGGCGTCGGCCCCGAAGCGGGCTGCACCGAGTGCGCCTACGAGGAGTTCTTCCTCTCGTCCTGGTCGGTTGGCGACCCGGCGATGGTCGTTGACGTTCCGGCCAACACGCCGTGCGACGAGGCCGACCTGCAAAACGGAACGTGCACCGGCACGCTCGCTAACCCGACGAAGGGCTACAAAGCCACGAAGGCTTTCTACCCCGAAGACCCGTCGAACGTGCACCACAGCTACATCGGCGACCACGTCAAGATGCGCATCGTGCACGCCGGGCCGAAGGAGCACCACATACACCACCTGCACGCGCACCAGTGGCTCCACACGCCCGACAGCGACAACTCAACCTACCTCGACAGCCAGGCCATCGGGCCGAGCAGCTCGTTCACCTTAGAGATCGCGCACGAGGGTTCGGGCAACCGCAACCAG
Source organism: Acidobacteriota bacterium (assembly GCA_030914105.1). GTDB lineage: Bacteria > Acidobacteriota > Blastocatellia > Pyrinomonadales > Pyrinomonadaceae > QHXN01. The sequence continues at coordinate 7,869 of JALZHC010000061.1, read as the reverse complement.
ACCGTCGGCGACTCGATCTTCCACTGCCACTTCTACCCGCACTTCGCGCAAGGCATGTGGGAACTGTGGCGCTCGCACGACGTGTTCGAGTCGGGCACGCAGCTCGACATCAACGGTCGCCCGGTCTACGGCACGCGCGCGCTGCCCGACGCCGAGATCAAGACCGGCTCGCCCATCCCGGCCATCGTGCCCCTGCCCGGCGGCGCGGCGGCGAGCATGGCGAAGTACGTGATGCCGCCGCTGCCCGAAGCTTCAGTCGCCATCTCCGGCGGCCAGGCGCAGATTACGGGCACGGGCAATCCCGGCTACCCGTTCTTCATCGCGGCGCAGGCCGGCCACAGGCCCTCGCACCCGCCGCTCGACACCGTGGATGACGGCGGCCTGCCGCGCCACATCATCACCGGCGGCACTTTCACCGAGTCGCACACGCGCCTCGACTTCGGCAAAGACCTGCTGACCGCCAACGCCACCGCCATCCCCGAAGGCGGCACGCCGGTCGAGCTGGCGGCGATGAAGTACCACTCGCTGCGCTTCCATCCGAGCTTCATGACGGACGGCACGGCGGGCAACTACAAGACCAACGGCCTGCCGGCGGTCGCCGGCGCGCCCTACGCAGACCCCTGCATCACTGATGACGGCAAAGCCACCGGCAGCCCGCGCGTCTACAAGGCCGCGGGCATCCAGCTCGACGTCAAGCTCAACAAGGCCGGCTGGCACTACCCGCAGGCACGCATCCTCGCCCTCTGGGGCGACGTGGCCGCCCTCCAGAGCGGGACGAAGGCACCAGAGCCTTTCTTCTTCCGCGCCAACACGGGCGACTGCATCACCTACTATCACACCAACCTTCTGCCCCGCGTCTACGCGCTCGACGACTTCCAGGTGCGGACGCCGACCGACATCATCGGCCAGCACATCCACCTTGTGAAGTTCGACGTGACGGCCTCGGACGGCTCCGGCAACGGCTGGAACTACGAGGACGGGACGTTTAGTCCCGACGAGGTGCAGGCGCGCATCAAGGCCATCAACGCCGCCGGCGGTCTCAAATCCTACGACGGCACGACGCAGACCTCGCTCGCGGCCAAGCCGCACCCGTACTTCGGCACGCCCGGCGCGCAGACCACAGTCCAGCGCTGGTACGCCGACGACGTGACGAACAACCTCGGCCAGGACAGGACGCTCCGGACGGTCTTCACGCACGACCACTTCGGCCCCTCGACCCACCAGCAGACCGGCCTCTACGCCGGCCTCGTCATCGAGCCGAAAGGCTCGACGTGGCAGGACTCCGAGACGGGCGCGGCCCTGGGCGGTCGCTTCGACGGCGGCCCGACCACCTGGAAGGCGAACATCATCACCGGCTCGACGGCAGACAGCTACCGCGAGTTCATGCTCGAGTTCGCCGACTACCAGCTCGCCTACAAGCCGAACGGCGGCGCTTACCCCGACCCGGCAAACGTGATTAACCCGCCGGTGCGCGACGAGGTGCCGGTCGATTCCGGAAGCACCGTGCTCTTGCAGAAGGCCAACGTCTGCCCCAGTGGCGACGCGCCGCCGTGCCCGGAGGCGGTCTCCGCCGCCGACGTGGGCACGATGTCCGTGAACTACCGCAACGAGCCGATCCCGCTGCGCGTCCGCAACCCGCAGACGAACACGCAGGCCACGGGCGACGCCGGCGACCTCTCGCTGGTCTACCGCTCCGACGTGGTGCGCTCTGACCCGGCCTTCAACACGCAGCCGACTTTCTACCCGGCGCTCACGGCCGACGTGAAGCCCGGCGACCCGTTCACGCCGCTCCTGCGCGCCTACGAGAACGACAAGGTGCAGATTCGCATCCTCGTCGGCGCACACGAGGAGGGTCACAACTTCAGCATCCACGGGATGAAGTGGCTCTTCGAGCCTTCGGACGCCAACTCCGGCTACCGCAACTCGCAGATGATGGGCATCAGCGAGCACTACGAGTTCGTCGTCCCGACGCTGGCGCACAACGCCATCGGCACGTCCGACTATCTCTACGAGCCGGGCGCGTCCGTGGACGACCAGTGGAACGGCCTCTGGGGCATCTTCCGCACCTACAACATGACGCGCAACGACCTCGCGCCGCTGCCGAACAACCCGAACGGCCACGGCCCGGCCATCTCGAACGCCGGCGACTTCAACGGCGTCTGCCCGAAGACGGCGACCGCGCGGAACTTCGACGTGACGGCGGTGTTGGCCAGCTCGGTGCTCCCGAACGGGCGGCTGGAGTACACGGGCCAGAACGGCCACAACTTCAGCGTCACAGACCCGGCGACGGGCGCCATCCACCAGGGGCCGCTCAACGACCCGACGGCGATCATCTACGTCCGCACGAGCGACCTCGACGCGACCACCGGCAAGCTCAAGGCCGGCGTCCCCGTCGAGCCGCTCATCCTGCGCGCGGCCGCGGGCGATTGCATCAACGTCACACTCAACAACCGGCTGCCGTCCGCAGTGCCGGACAAGCCCGGCTACAACACGATGCCCATGATCGTGGACGGCTTCAACGCCAATCAGGTCGCACCGTCGAGCAAGGTGGGTCTGCACCCGCAACTCCTCTTCTACGACGTGACGCGCAGCGACGGCGCGGAAGTCGGCTTCATGCCGTCGCAGACCGCCAAGCCGGGGCTGAAGACCACCTACCAGTGGTACGCCGGCGACCTGAAGGTGGACTCGACCGGCTACGCCACGGCGGTGCCCATCGAGTTCGGCGCAATCAACCTGATCTCGTCCGACCCCGTCAAGCACTCGAACAAGGGCGCGTTCGGCGCGCTCGTCGTCGAGCCGCAGGGTTCGACCTGGATTGAGGACGCCAATTCGCGGGCGCAGGCGACGGTCACGCCTTCCACGGGGACGGCCTTCCGCGAGTTCGTCGCCATCTTCCAGAACGATGTCAACCTCCGCTTCGCCGACGGCTCGGCGGTGCCGAACCTTGCGGGCGAGGAAGACCCGGAGGACTCGGCGCAGAAGGCGGTCAACTACCGCACGGAGCCGATGTGGACGCGCCTGAATTACTGGCCGGGGACGCAGCTCAGCCAGGGCGACATCAACTCCGGCCAGTCAACGCGCGACTTCGACTACACGAACGCGCTCTCGAACTCGCAGATCGGCGGACTCGATCCCGTGACGCCGATCTTCACGGCCACCGTCGGCCAGCCCGTGCGCTTCCGCATGTTGCAACCGACCGGCCACTCACGCAACAATGTCTTCGACGTGCACGGCCACTCGTGGCAGGAGCAGCCCTACGTTAACGGCTCCACGGTCATCGGGAGCAACGCGCTCTCCGAGGTCAAGGGGGCGCAGTGGGGCGTCGGCCCGTCGAACCACCACGACGAAGTCATCAAGCAGGCCGGCGGCGCCTTCGGCGTCACGGGCGATTACCTCTACCGCACGTTCAACTCTTTCCAGTTCGACGGCGGCATCTGGGGCATCTTCCGCGTCACGGCGAACAGCGTGCCGCCGCCGACGTGCTGCAAGACCTGCATGTGCGCGCAGCCGATAGACCCTGTGGCGACGGCGCAGTAATTCGCGCCGCTTAACCGGGCAGGAGTGCAGTTCCACGCTGCAACGACTGCACTCCTGCCCGCTTTATTAAACTACTCATCACGCAATCATCTTTGCTCATCCGGGTTCATCTTTCGCGTTCGGGAGGTAGATAGATGAAGAGCAGGCGAAGAAAAATCCGGTACCGGATCGCGGTCATGCGCGCGGCCATCGCGATGGTCATCGCCTTCGGCGCGCCGGGCGCTTTGCATGTGGCCTCGGCCCGGCAGGGCGTGACTTCGGCGACGCTGAGCGGGCAGACGGAAGACGCAAACGGCGCGGCGGTCGGCGGCGCGCTCGTCACCGCCAACAACGTCGAGACCGGACTGGCGCAGACCGTGATTAGCGACGCCGCTGGGCGCTACCGCTTCGCGCGCCTCCCCGTCGGCGCTTACCGCTTGACGGTCGAGGGCCGCGGCTTCCAGAGACTCACGACGGAGCTGACGCTGACCGTGGGGCAGGCCGTCGAACTGCCGCTGCGTCTGACGGTGGCGGGCGTCGCCGAGACCGTCAGCGTCAGCGGTGCGGACGCGCCTTTGATCGAGACGGCGCGCACGCAGGTCGCCGAGACGGTCGCGCCCGAAGAGATTGACAGCCTGCCCCTGAACGGGCGCAACTACCTCGACCTCGCGGCGCTCGCGCCCGGCGTGACGCGCACCAACCCCGTCGCCAATCAACGCTTCCCCGAAACCTCCGCGGTCGCGGGCACGGGCCTCTCAGTCACGGGCCAGCGCTTCATTAACAACGGCTTCGTCGTCGACGGACTCTCGTCGAACGATGACGCGGCAGACCTCGCCGGCACCTTCTACAGTCAGGAGGTCATCCGTGAGTTCGAGGTCGTCACCGCGGGCGGCGTCGCCGAGTTGGGCCGCTCCTCGGGCGGCGTCGTCAACATCGTCACGCAGTCGGGGACAAACGACTTCCGCGGCCGGCTCTACGGCTTCCTTCGCAACCAACGTCTGGACGCTCGCAACCCGCTTTCGCCGGCCAAAGACCCCTTCACGCAGGCGCAGTACGGCGCTTCCTTCGGCGGCCCGCTGAAGCGCGACCGGACGTTCTTCTTCTCGAACTTCGAGCGGACGCGCCTGAAGAACGTCACCGTCATCACCATCTCGCCAGCAAACGTCGCGGCCATCAACGCGCGGCTCGATCAGATCGGCTACAAGGGGGCGCGCGTCTCGACGGGCGTCGTGCCGACTGGCTTCGACACGACTAATTTTCTCTTCCGCCTCGACCACCAGCTGAGCGAGAATAACCAGCTCACGGCGCGCTACAACCTTTACGACAACAAAAGTCTTAACGCACGCAACGTCGGCGGCCTCAACGCCGTGAGCCGCGGCACGGCGCTCTCCGACACCGATCAGACCTTCGTGGGGAGTCTCGTTTCGACGCTCTCAGATAAGACGCTTAACGAGGCGCGCTTCCAGTACACGCGCAGCCGTCTCGGCGCACCCATCAACGATGAAGTGGGGCCGGCGGTCAACATCTCGGGGGCCGCGAGCTTCGGCACGGCCACCTTCTCGCCGACGGCGCGCGGCCTTGACACCTTCGAGGCCGTGGACAACGTCTCCACGCAGCGCGGCACTCATTCGCTGAAAGTTGGCGGGGACTTCCTGCTCGACCGCGTCGACATCACTTTTCCCGGCGCGCTACAAGGCGTCTACACCTTCTCGTCGCTCGCCAACTTCCAGGCCGGGCGCTACGCCACCTTCCAGCAGGCTTTCGGCGCGCCGAGCCAATTTCAATCGAACCCAAACCTCGGCCTCTTTGCGCAGGACGAGTGGAAGCCCCGCCGCGACCTGACGCTCAACCTGGGCCTCCGCTACGACGCGCAGTTTCTTCCTCAGCACGTAAAGACGGACGCGAACAACTTCGCGCCGCGAGTAGGGCTGGCGTACTCCCCTGACTTTTTAGGCCACGACCATAAGACCGTCATCCGCGCCTCCTACGGCATATTCTTCGACCGCATCCCCTTGCGCGCCACATCGAACGCCTTACAGCGCGACGGCTCGAAGTACCGCACGGCGGTGCTCTCCGCGGGCCAGGCCGGCGCGCCCTCGTTCCCCGCCGTGCTGCCCGCCTTCCCCGAAGGCTTACTCATAAGCATCACGACCATTGACCCGGAGATCAGGAACGCCTACAGCCAGCAGGCGAGCCTTCAGATAGAGCGCGAGCTATCGGGCGCGATGTCGCTCTCGGTCGGCTACCTGCATGTGCGGGGAGAGCACATCATCCTCTCGCGCAACGTCAACGTCCCGCGCTTCCCCGCGTCGGCGGGCGTCTTCAACCTGGGGAGGCCCGACCCGCGCTTCGCCAACGTCTCGCGCTTCGAGTCTTCGGGTGACTCTTACTACGACGGGATGGTCGTCTCCTTCAAGCGCCGCTTCAGCCGGTGGGCCGAAGGCCGCGTGAGCTATACGCTGTCGAAGGCGATTGACGACGTTGGGGGAGCCTTCTTCTTCACGCCGCAGGACAACTTCAACCTCAGAGACGACCGCGGGCTTGCGGACAACGACCAGCGACACCATCTCGTCGTCAGCGGCTCGTTCGAGGCCTCCGACGCCGGTGGTAATGAGTCCGCACTGCGCCGCGCGCTCGCCGGCTTCCGATTGAGCTACATCTTCCAGTACGGCGCGCGCCTGCCCTTCAACATCGTGACTGGTACGGACAGGAACAACGACACGAATGTCAACGACCGCCCCGCCGGGCTGGGCAGAAACACCGGGCGCGGCTTTGACTTCGCCTCGCTCGACCTGCGTCTGAGCCGGCGCATTCCGTTAGGCGAGAGTGTGAATCTGGAGACGATTGTCGAGGGCTTCAACGTGCTCAACCGCGCGAACCTGCAACTGCCCAACAGCACGCTCAACCCGGCGAACCCGGCGACGCTGCTGACGTTCGGCCTTCCGACCGCGGCGGACAATCCGCGCCAGATTCAGTTCGGACTGCGATTCAACTTCTGAGAGGGGCCGCCCGATGAGATGGAGAATGGCCGCCCGCTGCGGCCTTCTACTGGCGCTGTGTTTATCGAGCTGTTCCCGGCACGAGAGTCAGAGATCGAAGGCCGGAGATTCAGCGGGCGGTCACCTGTCTCCGAGTGCAGCCCCGCCCGTCCGCGTCTCCGCGGAGAAGGCGGAGGCGTCCGAACCAGCCGCCGCCCCCGGGAGTGACGGCTCAGTCTACGTGGCGTGGGTCGAGCATCGCGGCAAGGAGGCCGACGTATGGCTCACCCACTTCGACGGGGAAGGGAAGCGACTCGGACAGCCCGCGCGCGTTAACCCGAACGCCGGCGAGGCCACGGCCTGGCGCGGCGACCCGCCGACCTTGACGGTCGCGCCCGACGGCGCGGTCTACGTCGGTTGGACGGCGCGCGACGAACGGGCGGCGCAGGCCAGCACGCTCTTCCTCTCGACATCTCACGACGGCGGGCGCAGCTTCGGGCCGCCGTCGAAGGTCAACGACGACAGCAAGCCGGGCGTCCACGGGATGCACTCGCTCGCCGTCGCCGGGAGCGGGCGCGTCTACGTAGCCTGGCTCGACGAGCGTAACGTCGAGTCGCCGCGACCCTCCGAAGGCGGCCCCGTTCACATGCACTCGGAGGGCAACCGCGAACTCTTCTTCGCGTCGTCAGACGACGGCGGGCGCACCTTCTCCCCCAACCGTAAAGTCGCGGGCGAAGTCTGCCCCTGCTGCAAAACCTCTCTCGCGGTCGCCGAGGACGGGCGCGTCTACCTGGCCTGGCGGCAGGTGCTGCCCGGCAATTACCGGCACATCGCGGTCGCCTCCTTGAAAGACGGCGGGCAGAACTTCTCGCCGGCCGCAATCGTGAGCGACGACCGCTGGGAGATACGGGGCTGCCCCGTCTCCGGGCCGGCGCTCGCGCCTGGCCGTGATGGCTCCCTGCGCATACTCTGGTACACGGCTGGTGAAGCAGGCAGGCCCGGCCTCTACTGGTCGGAGTCGAGCGACGGCGGGCGCACTTTCTCATGGCGGCGCACGCTCGCCGAGGCGAGCGGGCGTGGCACGCCCGTCCTGTTGAAGGACGCGGGCGGAGGATTTACAGCCGTGTGGGAAGGCGGCGAGGGAACGTCGCCCGCCACCTTGATGGCCGGCTTGGACGGTGACGGCAGGCCAGCCGAGCCTTCAACTCTGGCGAGCGGTGGTGTGCTCCCCACGGCGGCGGAGGCGGGCGGTCAGCTCTTCGTGGCATACGTCGACGAGGGCGAAGGCGAACGCGCCGTCTGGCTCACGCGCGCCGCGTTAGCCAGCTCGGCGGCGGCCCTCCTGACGACACCTGGGAGGCGCCAACTCCTGGGC
>JALZHC010000473.1 GCA_030914105.1 Acidobacteriota bacterium | reverse complement strand
CTTGGGCATCGTGTCGTTGAATAATAAAAAAAAAATCCAGCCGTCGTTGTTCACGTCGGTCGCGACGACGCCGAAAGACTTGCCGGGCGAGTCACTGATCCCCGACTCCTTGCTCACGTCTGTGAACGTGCCGTCACCGTTGTTGTGAAACAGGTGCGAGGGCTGCGGCTTAAATAAGCGCGGGACGCAGTAGTAGCGCCGCTTCGATTCGTCCGTGCAATAAAGATTCTGCGCCGTCCTGTCGTAGAGGACGAAACTTGAGACGAAGAGATCGAGTTTGCCGTCCTTGTCGTAATCGAACCAGACGGCGCAGGTTGACCAGCCAGGGGCGGCGACGCCCGCCTTCGCCGTCACGTCAACGAACGTGCCGTTGCCGTTGTTGTGGTAGAGGATGTTTCGGCCGTAGGCGGTGACGTAGAGGTCTTGCCAGCCGTCGCCGTCGTAGTCGGCAGCAGCCGCGCCCATGCCGAACGTGCCGCCCGCCACATTCGCGCGGTCTGTCACGTCTGTGAACGTGCCGTCGTGGTTGTTGTGGTAGAGACGCGAGACGCCGAAGTTGCCGACGTAGATGTCCGCGTAGCCGTCGTTGTCGTAATCGCCGACGGCGACGCCCATGCCCCAGCGGTCGTTTGAGACGCCCGCTTTGTCGGTCACGTCCTCGAACTTCCAGTTGCCGAGGTTGTGGTAGAGCGCGGCGCGCGGCGGTTTCTCCTTGCCCTGCTCGGCAGCGATGGTCGAGCCGTTGAGGAGGTAGATGTCGGGCAGGCCGTCGTTGTCGTAGTCGAGGACGGCGACGCCGCCCGCGACCGTCTCGACGATGTAGTCCTTCTGCGGCGTGCCGCTGTGATTCTTGAACTGCGCGAGTGCCGTGCGCGCCGTCACGTCCTCGAAGACGACCGGAGCCTTCGGATCGACGATGCCGGCGGTGCGGCGCGCACCCGTGACGGCGTTCGGGCCGGTCACAACGCCCATACCCTGCGACGGCTGTTGTTGCTGGGAGGGCTGCGCGCCGTTCGTCTGCGCCGAGAGCGGCGCTGGCGGGAGTGTTGCCGAGAGAAGCGCGGCGAGCGCGAGCGCGCGCGCGAAGCGGGGGACGAGGGAATTGCTTTTCATAAACCTTGTTCGGGAAACTCAGAATGTCTGACGGCTGCCGTCTTCAAAGACGATGGCGCGGACGGCGACGCGTTCGAGGTAGTTGTAAGCCTGTCCGCCCGCGGCGTCGGCCTTCGTGGCGACGACGTAAGTCGGCGGCTCGACGGAGAAGCCGGTCAGCTCCTTGACCTTGCCCGGCCTGATCCGCGCCTCTGTGCGGAAGCTGTGGCGCGCGGCCAACGTGGCGTCCGAGGGGTTCAGGAACTGATACTCCCACTCGACCTCGCGGACGGTCTTGCCGGCGTTGTTCCTGACGCTCGCGCGGTACTGGAAGCCGCGCACGTCGGGCCGGTCGGCCTCGACGAACCAGCCGGGCGTGTCGAGCCAGGGGCGTTGGACGTGCCGCTTCCAGCCCTGGTCGAGCACTTGCAGCGCCGGGCCTTCCGCCGCGCGCACGCTGCTCCCGCACGCGAGCGTGTAGGCCGTACTGAAGCTGATGCTGATGAGAAGCGTCGCCGTGAAAATTGAGTGCCTGAAGATTCTCAACGTCTCCTCCTTCTTCAGCCGCGTCTTGGCGGGCGCGCGTTTTAAGGCCGCTCTCGAACAGTCAGATAGCTGTCAACCGTGGGCGCGTTCACGACTTGATTCCTGCCGTCGGGCCAGCGCACCTCGACCGTGCGGACGCCGGGCCGCGTGCCCAGGCCGACGATCAGACGCGGGTCGTTTGAAGAAAGATAACTGCCCGCAGCCGATACGTCAAAGAGTTGTTTGCCCCCCGCCGAGTCCGTGACCACGACGCGCGCGCCGAAGCCCTGCCGGTTGCCCTTCGCGGCGACGAGCGAGAGGCCGAGCCAGTGATTCTTCGTTCCGTTGTTGCGCAGGACGACGGGCGGGCCGTCGGTCTGGCCGAGCACAACGTCTGTGTCGCCGTCGTTGTCGAGGTCTCCGAAGGCCGCGCCGCGCGCGGCGAGCGCCATCGTGAGCCCGGCGGAAGTCGAGACGTTGACGAAGCCCTTGCCGGTGTTGCGCATCAGCAGCGGCGGCTCTTTGTAAGCGAGATAGCCCGTCGTCTTCTCGATGGTGTCGAGGACGTGGCCCTGTGCGACGAAGATGTCGCGCAGGCCGTCATTGTCGAAGTCGGCGAAGCGCGTGCCCCAGCCGGAGAAGGGGATGGTGATGAGGGAGACGCCCGCCGAGCTGGTCGCGTAGGTGAAAGTGAGGTCGCCGTTGTTGCGGTAGAGCGGGTAGGTCTCGTTCGAGAGCGCGGTGACGAAGACGTCCACGAAGCCGTCGTTGTCGTAATCGGCGGCGTCCACGCCCATGCCTGCGAACTGCTTGCCGTTCTCGTCGTAGCCGACGCCCGCCAGCAGAGCCACGTCCTCGAACGTGCCGTCGCCCTTATTGCGAAAAAGAAACTGCCGCGCGTTGTCGTTGGCGACGAAGATGTCTGTGAGGCCGTCGTTGTCGAAGTCCGCGAAGGCGACGCCTAAGGATTTGCCGGTCGAGTCGGCGACGCCCGCCTTCTCAGAAACTTCCTCGAAGGTGCCGTCCGGCTTCTGGTGGAAGAGGAGCGGCGCGGCCCCTTTGAAGTTGTCCGGATGGCAGTAGGCGCGAACCTGCGGCGTGCCGCAGTAGAGCGCGCCGCGCTCGAAGTCCCAATCCATGTAGCGCGCGACGAAGAGATCGAGCCGCCCGTCGCGGTCATAGTCGAACCAGCCCGCGCTCGTTGACCAGCCGGGCGCGAATGTTTTCGTCTTCTGCGTCACGTCCTCGAAGGTGCCGTCGCCGCGGTTGCGGTAGAGAGTCGCGCCGCCGAGGCCGGTGACGTAGAGGTCTACGAAGCCGTCGCCGTCGAAGTCTCCGGCCGCCACGCCCATCGAGTAGCCTTCGCCGCGAAGTCCCGCGCGCTCGGTCACGTCCTCGAAGGTGCCGTCCGGCTTCTGGTGATAGAGACGATTCCAGAAGCGCGGCTCGGTCTTGTCGGGCCGCGCGCCTTTCGGCATCGGGTCTTGAAGTCGCGCGCCGTTAGTGAAGAAGAGGTCGAGCCGACCGTCGTTGTCGTAGTCGAAGAGTGCGACCCCTCCGCCCATCGTCTCCGGCAGGTACTTCTGCGAGGTGGGCGAGGCCGCGTGGCGGAAAGTTATGCCGGTCTGCGCGGTGACATCTGTGAAGCTGACGGGCGAGGCCGACTGCGGCGCGGGGCTTGCGGGCTTGCGCGCGGGCGCGCCGGTCTCGTAGGAGCGGCCCGTGCGCTGCGCCGGCGAAGGCTGCGGCGCGGGCGCGCCGGACTGTTGAGCGCGCGTGCGCGTGCTCAGGGGGAAGGCCGCGAGCGAAAGGAGCACGAGAAAGCGGGCGAGCATGAGCGCCTTGCTTTGCGTCGGGTTCATTAAAGGCTATGATTTGGTTTCAGCCGGGGAGACTAACCCATCAGCGCCCGCGCGCTTCGAGTTCGGCGGCGCGGGCAATCTTTCCGAGGCCGCCATAGTAACCGCTGCGCGGCGGCGTCGGCAAACGAAGAGATGCTATTCATACTTGAGCGTCGGCGAAGGTTTATTTAACGCAGAGGCGCAGAGAGCGCGGAGGGGCGCTGAGGAATTCAGGATTTCAAACCTGAGATTTCGGTTCAACTCTCTGCGCTTCCTCTGCAAACTCTGCGCCTGCGGCGGTGAGTCTTAGTCGCTTTAAGCTCAAGAACCGAATTGACCAGACAAACGAAGATGCCTTAAAAAAACGGGCCGCGTCCTTTCGCGCCCGGCTCAAATAAAACTTTGAAGGAGGGTGTGGGTGATGCTCAGGCGGAAGGCTTTGACAAGGTTGTGTGCGTTCGTGTCGCTCGTCGCGTCGGCGGCGCTCGTCGTGTCGGCGGGCGTGGCCGCGGCCCCGACGGTGTTGCAGGGCGCGGCGCTCACGCACGTCGTCCCGACCGGCTTCTACTTCGAGGGGCAGAGCGCGCCGACGCAGATGCGCAACACGGCGGCGGTGCAGTGGGGCGCGGGCAAGGACGCGCGCCTCGTCATCGTCGGG
>JALZHC010000060.1:2711-10736 GCA_030914105.1 Acidobacteriota bacterium | reverse complement strand
CGGCTTGGCCGCGCGCCTTGCGGGGTCTTTATACCCGGCCCGCAGTCTGCGGTGCTACCGCTCCGAGCGACACCTTCTCCCGCGCCGCCCGCGAGTGTGCGCGGAGGCCGTGGGTAACCAGAGGAGCCGCGAGGCTGTTTAGGAATTGTTCTTTTGACATGGTCGTGAGGCTCACGACGATGGTGCTATCGTAGCTTCCGAGTTGCAGTAGCGAGGCTGATGCGCCTGCGGCAGGCACACCGGGGCGAATTTAGGCTAATCCGTAGTTACTGTCAACCTAATTTTGCTTGTCAAAGATTATCGCAGCCGGCTCTGGGCGTCAGCGGAAAGTGCCTGACAAGAGACATTTCCCTGTGCCGCCCGCGTTCACCCGCCCCGGCCCGAATAAGTTCGGCGCAGGAGATTCGAAGCCGTCAGTCCCCTGAACGACCTCCAGATGAGCTTTCTCTACTTCGGGCGCGGGTTAGTTTCTGCTTCCCCATAGGGTCTATTAAAGTGCTAATTGAGATGCCTTTCAGATAGATTCTCCGACATCTCCATCACCTTTCATGGCTGTTCATTGACTTCTGCGTAGAACTGAGGGCGTCTGCCTACCGAGAACGCCGCTATAAGATCGCTCTGCGCTAGAGGGACACCAGTTTGGTTGAAATGTAGCGGTCTATAGACCGCTACATAAGGTCGATGTAGCGAGGGCCACTCCGAAGGACTTAGCGCCCGTGCCGGCTCGTAATTATCGTCCGGCTGGTTCGAATAACGTAGAATCTGCTGGCGTCGTTTGCCATGTAGCCTTGCCCCTGCTTATCCCATATTATTCTTGAAGACACTTCTCCCTTCTTGTAATGACTTCCTTTATTCGGCCATTGGTCTATAACCTCTATCCCGCCTCCCGGATGCTCTCTGGTCGGCTCGACCTGCCGCAGGTAGATGGCGGAATGATAGTTTTTGAACCTTCCATCTTTGAAAGCCGCAATCGCTGTCCCGTACTCAAGCGACGAGTTTCCGAGGACTGCATCACCCGGCCTCCAATTCTCGTTCGCGGAAATGTTCCATTCGAACATGCCTGTCACTTCTTTGACGAAGGTGACGCACTCGCAGTCCCCGACGCACGGGGAGATGCTTTGCTCATACGCCTCGACAACTTCCCTCTTTGCAACGTACGGGCCGCCCAGAAGTGTCACACCAGATTCAATCGAGTCACTACCTTGCCGTTGCTCTAGTGCGCCCGCGATCTCCCTCACATAGCTGGCCGCTTCTGACCCCCATCTTTCCGTGCCGTCAATGTTCAAGCCTACGTCTGGGTTGGCGTTAAAGATTCGGTTGGCGGCATCCCAGTCGCCATTGTCTAAGTAATGCTGCGCGAGTCTCCCGTCCTCCGACGTTTGCACATCCCTGTCATATTCTCCCATCCTGCCGGCAATGATCCCCGGCCCGCCGAAGTGAGAATCAACGAATCCAGAATCGCCGCCCCACGCGTTCTGCACACCGCCCCAACCCTCCGAAGCGGCCATCAGTCCCGCCGGGTCCGTTAAGTTTATGGGATCGTTGTTGACATAGCTGTAGCGGTTGAACGACTGCGGACTCGCTAAAGAGATGCTCCCACCGTAGGGGTCTGGCGCACTCCATCGTGCCGAGAGGTTGTCATACTCGCGCCACAGCGTGTGCTCCATGCCAGTCGAGTCGTCGCCCTCCATCCCCGCATACTTCTCCCTCACCGAGTCCGCCTGCCCGTAGCCCTGCGCGCTCGTGCGCATCCCGACGCCCGCGCCCACATCTTCGCCGAAGGGGAGATAATCATGGCGCGACACGACCCCGCCCGCGTTATCGAGCACCACGCGCGGTGTGCCCTGATGGTCGCCCATGACGTAGCGCGTCCCGTTATTAGAGACACTCCCGCCGTACTCCGCCACCAGGTCTCCGGCCATGTCATAGACCATCAAGTTGGTGAGCACGCCGTTAGCCTTCACGGCCACACGATGGCCCGCCCCGTCGTAGACGCTCTGCACGGCCGCCGTGCCGTCGAGATTAGATGACTGCTTCTGCCGGTTGTTGGCGTCGTAGAGGAAGGAGCGCGAGCGGAAGCGGGAGTCCAAGGTGACGTTGCCCGCCTCATCATAGGTCACGCCTGAGTTGAAGCGGTTGGTCGTCAGGCTGTAGGAGCCGTCCTCGACCCAGGACTGAGAGACCGGGTTGTTCTGGTTGCGCGCCTGCTTCTGGTAGCGGTTGCCGAAGGAGTCGTAGTCGTAAGCGAGAAGGTAGGTCTGAGAGAGCGTGTCTCCGCGGTACTCGCCCGCCGAAGCGAGCCGGCCTAAGCTATCGTAAGAGAAGCGCTGCTGCCACAGGCGCTGAGAGCCTGCCGTACCCTCGATGCGCGCGAGTTGGCCGTCGTTCTTTGACGCGTCCACCGTGCCGTCGGCCATGTTCACCTGGCCGTACTTGTAGTCGTAGCGCTGGACGGTGTTCGTGCCTTGCGTGAGCGTGATGCTGGAGAGCTGAAGGCGCGTATCGCTGTACGACATCGCGTAGGTAGTGCCGTTGCCGAGCGTCATCGACTCCAGAGCGCCAAATGGCTTGTAGGTCATCGCCGAGGCGTAAGTAGTCGAGCCGCTCGCCACACTCTGTAAGCGCGCCGCCGCGTCGTAAGAGTAGGACACAACTCTCCCCGAAGGGTAGGTCTCGGACGTAAGCCCGCCGCCCAGGTTGTAGGAGTAGGAGAGCGTGTAGGCGGTGGCGTCCACGACCTGCTGCTGCCTGGTGATCCTCCCCATTAGGTCGTGATCGTAAAGCTGTTGGGTCTGCGGCACCGTGGTCGTGGCCGCGGTCGTCACCTCGGTGAGGCGGCCCAGGTTGAAGTAGCCGGTGCGCGCCTGGTCGTACTTGTCCGTCAACGTCGGGGTGTCGTCCGTGTAGGCCACCCGGTAGGGGCGGCTGAGCCGGTCGTAGTCGAAGTAGGTGACGATGTGGCGCGCGTCCTCGGCCCTCGCCAGCAGGCCCGGATAGCTGACGCTGTGGTTCGGGTCGGTGTCCGCGTCGTAGGTGAGGTGGCGCGACCACGCGGAGTTGCCCGTCAGCGCGTCGGCCTGGTTGATGGTGCCGGCCTGCTCGGCCTGCTTCTCATAGGTGAGGCGCGAGAGCGCGTCGTACTTGAAGTAGCGGTGCTGCGCATAGCTCGCCTGATCTTCCGGGTTCAGACCCTGCTGAGTCAGCCCCTGGCTGATGCGGACGACGTTGCCCTGAGTATCGTACTCGTAGAAGCTCGGCTGCGCGGGCGCAGTCGTCGCGCCGAGGCTGCCGGTCGAGTCCGGCTCGTCCACGCGGATGATGCGGCCCAGCGCGTCGGCCTTCTGCCGCCGCTGCCTGCCGGCCTGATCAGTGACGGTCGTGTAGACGCCCGTATACTCAGTCGTCACCGTCGTCGAGTCGGGCAGCGTCACCGTCTTCACCCTGCCGAGCGCGTCGTAGATGGTCAACGTCCAGAGCGCTCCCTGGCTCGACCCACCGAAGGTCTGCGTGCGGTAAGGGTTCGACGTTTGTGAGACCCTGCCCATCGAGTCGTAGACAGTATCCGTGCCGATGAAGTTCGAGCCGATCTCGGAGGCTAAAGAATGCGTAGCTCGTCCCAGCCCGTCGAAGAACTGGTAGGCGTGCGTGCTCCTCGCCGCGTCGAGGCTCGCCTCCGTGTGCGTGTAGAGGTTGCCTACCACGTCGTTATATGAGGTCTTCGTCCAACTGCCGTCGGGGCGCGTCACCTTCCGCAGCCGGTTCAAGAGGTCGCGGACGCCCTGATCGTTAGCATAACTAAAGGTCGTCACCTGCCCGTTGGCGTCTGTCGCCGTGAGCACGTGACTCGTGACCGCGTCGAAAGTGCTCGAAGAGGTGAAGGCGGAGCTTGAGCCGTGCTGCCCCGTCGGGTCGGGGGCGATGGTCGTCGTCTGGGTCAGGTAGGCGTGCTTATAGGCGGACGAATAATCCTTCTTCGAGACGGCGTTAGCTTCCGTGAACGGCGAGACGGCCCGCTCGTCCCAGAAATAGATGGGGTTGCCGCACTGGTCGAAGCGCGCGTGCGTCTCAAGGTACGCCCCCGTCGTCATGTCCGTGTAGCGGCGAACAGTCGTCGGGTTGCCGCGCGGGGCCGACGAGCCGGGGTCGCTGTAACCGGCGTCGCCCACAAGATCGCTGTAGGTGATTAGAGGGAAGGCAGCTTCGTCGTAAGAGGTCTCGGTCTTCGAGACAGGGTTCTGCGCGGCGTCCTTCAGCGTGACGGAGGTTACAAGTCCGAGGATGTTGCGGCTGCGGTAGGCCGGGTCGTTGAGGTAGACGGTCTGCGAGCTGCTCGCCGGAGGGTAGGTGTAGTTGTTCGAGAGCGTGTCAATGGTAGCGCCCTGCGCCGTCGTCTGGTCGATGCCCGTAGCGAACTGCGTCTCGGTCGTCCCCGTCCGGTCGAGGCCCGTCGTCATCTCGTAGGTCGCATCGTACTGGTAAGTGAGCATCTTGGCGAGCGCGTCCCCGCCCGTGTCGAGGATGAGGCTGACATTCTTCGTCGGGCGCGGGTTGCGGTAGGCCGTGTAAGTCCCCTGTATCGGCGGCGTGGTCGGCGTGGGCCGCTGGTAGATGAGGCTCGTCTGCGCCCACTCGGTCAGCGTGCGCCGAAGCATTACGCCCCCGTTCGACGGGTCTTTGTCATACACACGCTCGTCATACGTGAGACCGTTGCGCGCGTCCGTGTAGCCGAAGGTCTTCCCCGACACGTCGTAGATGTTGTGCCGGTAGGAGTCGGTGCGCGTCCCGTCGGGAGCCGTCACTTTCACGAGATAAGAGAAGGGGCTGACTAAAGACGGCTCGTACTTCCAGGGCGGCAGTTCCCCCGCCGCAGTTCCGTCCGGGCTGACGTAGCGGAAGGTGACGCCGCGGCTCGCCTCGCTGTAAGGCGCGAGCATGTTACCCGTCGCGGGCACGGCGTCGTAGCGCGAGCGCTCGTAGCCGCCCGTCGGGCAGACCACCTTGTCCATCTCGCCGTAGATGTTATAGGTGAACTTGTAGCTCAGCCCGTTCGGCAGATCCACCTCGGCCAGCACGACGGGGTTGAAGAGCTGGCCCGCGGCCTGCCCGCGCCCGACTACGTAGGTGTAGGTGCGGGCGGGGTTGTCGGCCACGGGGTCGCCGTAGTCCGAGGAGAAGAGGCTCTGCGTCCCCGTCGGCTGAGGGAGCGGGAAGTTACCGCTGCCGTTGTTAGTGGGGGTCTGACCCGGCACCGGCAGGTAGTGGCTCGACGCGGCCTTCAGAGCGGGCGTGTTCCCCTGCTCGTCCGGCGTCAGCAGCACGTCGGAGAGGCTCCTCCACTTGAAGACGTAGGGCGCAGAGAAGCCCGGCGGCGTGTAGCTGTAGTCGGCTCCGGCCTGCGGGCTTGCGGGCCAGGGCATCGCGATGTCGCCGCGCAGGTCGTGGCCGAGCGTGTCGGTCCACTTCCGCGTGGCGGCGTCGTAGTTGAGCGTGTTGCCGTTGCGGTCGATGAACTGCGCCGTCTGTCCGTTCAGCTCGTAGCGCGAGCCGTCGGGCAGGTAGAGCTTGCCGGTCGATTGCCCTGTGCTGTCGTAGCGCAGGCGCGAGTCGTCCACGGCGTAGAAGGTGCCGACCATATCGACCGTGCCGTTGTCGGCGTAGACCTGATCGGACTTGCGCAGCTCGTGTGTCGAGCCGTCCGGCATGTGGATGAAGACGTTGGCGACCCGGTAGGTGTAGGGGGGAACGGAGGCGTGGTATGGCTTGCCGTCATACCAGTAGAGGTCGTTCTGCTGCGGCCACTGCACCACGGGCAGGTCGAGGCTCGTCGTCCATCCGGAGGTCGAGTACTCCGAGTAGATGGCCTCGGCGACAGACTGCGGGAGCGAGCCGTCGTGGACGGTGTTGAGGTAGCCGATTCTCCAGACCCTGGACGAGTAGTAGAGTGTGACGGGGAGGGAGGCAGAGCCGCGGCCCGGATAGGCGGCGATGGGTATCTGGATGGTGTTGTCGAGGCCGGAGCCGACCGCGCCCTGCGTGAACTGCACGTTCTGGGCGGAGGCGGAAGAGGTCGCCAGGAGACCGGCACAGACGAGTAGCATGAGCCTCATCGCAAGCCCCTTCATACGAGGCGCGGAACGTGAGTGTAGCGCTGCGAGAGAGTCGGAGTTGACTATGGCGCGTCCTGTCGGTGTCATAGCGTTTTGTGCGCCCCCCGCTGGAGGTCTTGTCCCGCGGCGCTCCGGTCGCGCCCTCACCATCTGCCACCCTTCCGGCGGCACACTTCCCTGTTACTTGACAGCGTCCCTCAACTGCTGGAAGTGAGCCGCCTGCACCTTCGTGAAGTACTTCGTGATGCCGTCGTATGTGGGCGGCGTGATCCCCAGCACCGGCAGCGCCTCCGAGAGACGGGCGCGCAAGTCCTGCACGTCTTCCTTGTAGACGGGCCGGCGCTGCGAGGCGGGGGCAGACACCGGGTCGGGGTACGTCCAAGCGGTTACCGCCCCCATGCCCGCTAAGGCGTGCACGGCGCTGACCGCGCGCCGAAGCTCAGTCAGGTGCCTCGCCCTGATGGGCGTCGCCGGGGAGTGCGGGTCGTTTGCGCCGACCAGTGGGTCGTCGCTGAAGGCCACGGTCGTAGCCAGGTCGGTGTTGCTGTAGCCTGAAGTTCCGCCCCCCGCGTAGACCGCCTTCACCTGATAGAGGTAGGCCGCCCCCTCCCCGGCTGAGGTGTCGTCGAAGCTTGTGGCGGGAGCGGTTACGGGCTGCCCGACCGGCTGGAACTGTCCACCCGCAGCCTTCCGCTCGACGACGTAGCTCAAGGGTGCGCCCGACGACGGCGCGGCCCAGGTGACGCGGACGGTGGCCGCGGGCGGGTTGATGCTCGTCGTGGCGGCGGCGAGGTTCGTCGGCGGCGGGCCTGAAGGCAGAGGCGTCGGCTCCTCGGTGGCGACGAGGCGGCCTCCGGCATAGACGTACTCCTTCGAGAGTTGGAGCGTCGGGGTGGCCTGCGCCGCCGGCTCCGGTAGGTTGGAAAGGCCGACGGCATGACGCACCGGCCCCCATCGCAGTGAGGCCGCGCCAGCGGCGATGACGCATAGTGCCAGCGGTACCAGGACTGCGGCCCTGGCCCACCTCAGGCGCTTGCGGGCGGGCGCGGGTCTCTCTCCCGCCCTGCCTCTACCGGCCTTCCTTCTCTTCCTTGACATCGAAGGTCTCCCTCGCCCTTGACGCGGACGGCTCGCTCGTCATTCACGGCGCGCTGCTTACTGGAGGCTCAGCAGGACGAGGATCTCGCCCGTGCCTTTGTCGAGCGGCTCCAGAGCCTTGCCGATGATGGTTCCCGGCCGGTGGATCTGCGTGCCGCCGAGGTCAACCGGCGTGGACTTCATCGCCACGCCCTCCACGCCGCTCGTTACCAAAAGGTCTCCGACGCGGATGGGCGCGCGCGTGGCATCCACTCTGACCTTGACCCTGCCGGTGGTTGCCACCTTCAGCTTGTCTGCGCTGCCCTGACCGAGGATGACGCCGGGCGTCTCCGAGACGACGCCGGCCACTCCCGTGTCGTAAGCCTTCGTCGAGGCGAGCACGTGGTTCGTCCTTGCGGTGTCGAGCACGACGACCGTGCCGGCGGCGAGCTTCTGGGTTGAAGGAACCCACTCGGCCACGTCCTGGTAGGTCGCGTTGACGGTCGCGCCTGTGATTGCGCCCGTCGCGTTGATTGCGCCCGTCGCGTTGATCGCCACCGACGTGTTCGAGCCGGCGTTAACGTCGAGCTTCGCTGCCGGGTTGAGGGTTCCGACGCCGACGTTGCCGTTGCGCTTGACCATCAGCTCCGCCGAAGAGTCGCCGAATCCGTTCGTGCCGTCGATGGCGAAGAGCCTGCCGCCGGCGTCGTCCGAAGCGTAGAAGAGGGCCTGCCCGCCGTTGACCCCGGCGGTCTGCTTCTGGATGATCGAGACCCGCCCGCCGGCGGCGTTCAGCACCAGGAAGGAGTTGGCCGCGGCCCCGCCCGTCCCGATCTTGAGC
>JALZHC010000060.1:0-2701 GCA_030914105.1 Acidobacteriota bacterium | reverse complement strand
GAGCCTCACGCTGGCCGAAGGGTCGTACAGTTCCAGCCGCTCGCCGGGCGAGGCCGTCCCCACCCCGACATTGCCCCCGCCGTAGGAGATGCCGGACGCCCCCGCAGCCCACTGGCCGCCGAGCTGCGACCACGAACTCTTGCAGTCGCCGGCGATGCACAGGCTGTCGGAGACGTTGAGGCCCCCCAGCACGTCGAGCCTGTAGGACGCCGTGGGCGTCTTACCCACGCCCACGTTGCCGGAGGAGTTCGCCACCAGAATGTTCTGCTGCATCAGGCTGGTGCTGGCGTCGTTCGACAGCGCCATGCGGAACAGCCCACCCTCTGACCTCCACTGGTAGAGCTTCTGGTCTTGCCCCGCCGAGCTGTCCTCGAAGTTCAACACCCCGCCGCCCAGACCCGTCACCCTGACGAAGCCGGCCCCCGATGTGTTCCGCACATGGAGTTGGCTCGACGGCACGCTCGTGCCCACGCCGACCCACCCGCTGTTGCCCAGATAGAGCGCCTGCGTCCACGACTGCGACTGCCCGTTCGTGTAGAAGAGCATCCCGCCTGCGTCGTCGTACTGGATCACCGCGCTCTTCGACGCGCCGAAGAACTCGAGCTGCGGGAGGTTGCCGCCCGCGCCCAAGAGCAGGTCTGTGTTGCCGCCCCTGGCCGACGCGCCCGCCCCTACGTCGAGGCGCGCGCCGGGCGCGGTCGTGCCTATCCCGACGTTGCCGTCGTTGCGGATGAAGAAGTCTGAGCGCGCCCAGGCCGAGGAGTAGGACTGGAGATGCAGGCCGTTCGAGAGCGTGGTGAAGCGCGCGCGGTTGTTGCCGCCCGTGTTGAAGAGGAGGTTGCTGCCGCCGTCCGCTCCCTCGACGAGCACACGTCCGTCCTGCTGCGTCGGATTCCCGACCGTCAGCTTCAGCGTCGGGCTGGCGGTGCCGACGCCGACGTTACCGGAGTTGGTGCTGTTGATGTTGCTGCTCGTGTCGGGCTGCGTCCACTGCGCGCTGGCCGAGGCCGGGCCGAGCAGGCAGAGGGCAAGTAGCGCGAGTGCCGGGGCGGCGTAAGCGGCAGCGCCGTGGAGGGTGCGTCTGGTCTTCATGGTGGTCTCCTCTCGGGTTCTCTCTTCAGGGACGTGCGGCTGTGTCGCCGTGGGGCGAGGGCGTTAGTAGTCCGGCACGCGCGCGCCTCTTCGCGTTGGCGGAGCGGCGCGCGCAGGCGTCCGGCAGAGACGCGGCTGTACTACTGGCCGCCCTGCACGCCGCACTTCGGCTCGTCGTAGGCGGCCTGGTATGGGCCGACGATGCTCTTGATGGGGAGGTAGTCGCCCGCGCCGGGCGCGAGGCAGGTCGAGGCCGAGGCGGCGACGTTCGAGGCCGAGACCTTCGCCCAGCGGTCTGCGGAGTTGTTCTGCGCGCGGTACTGCTGCTTGGACTCGTCGAAGGTGAGTGTCACCTGCGAGCAGGCGTCGCCCTCACAGTCGGCGAAGGAGGAGGCCGAGGCGGGCCATAGATGGGCTGAGGCACGATGTGCGTCGGCTGCGGCGAGTAGCGCGACGGACAGCAGGAGGGTCAGGCGCGCGGGAGTGTTGGCACAGCGCATGGCGGCGTGGCTCCTTGGGTTGAAGCCTGCCGCCGGGGTGCGCTAAGATGCGGGCTGCCACGCAACGCGTCTTCCGCGCCCGAGGGCGGCAGGGGATGTGTTGTTGTAAAAGCCCCCGCCACCGGCAAGTGGTCGGGGGCTTAACTATTTGTCGCTGGCTACGAACGACGCCCGGCCAACCCCTGCCGCGCGCGTGATACACCCTTCTTGTCGGGCGGATGATGCGCGGTGGCGTGGCACGGGCCGGGTTAACCGCATCAGCGACGATCCTGTTGTTGACGTGAGTGAGGCTAGCGAAGGTAACGCTTCCGGTAGCTCTCGAAAACTAAAGCCATGCGAGGGTGCGGATCACAGAAACACTTATGAGAAACGGCGAGAGCCTATGCCAAATCACCCGCCCTTGTCAACAGGATTTTTTAGAAATGTGGGACACGGAACAAACACGGATAACGGCAACAAGTTCGTCGGCTCCTGGCAGCGGAAGAGTGACAGCGCGTTTACGCTCGCGGTGGAATCAGTCAAGGGTCTCGCCCAAAGGTGGGCATGTACAACCCGCTTCTTAAGATCGTCATGATTGTTCTGGCCGCCCCGGTCGTGCTAATTTTCGTCGCCGGAGACTGTGCACACAAAACACGCGGGGCCGGAGGCCAATCAGTTCAGGCGGGACATAACATGGAAGGCGCGCGCACGGGCACGTGGGGCGGTGAGCACATCGGCCTGGAGGTCACAGCCCAGGGCGGGCGGGTCGAGTATGACTGCGCCCACGGGACTGTTGACCAGAGGATAGTCCCCGACGCGCGGGGCCGCTTTGACGTGCGGGGCACGCACGTCAGAGAGCACGGCGGGCCGGTGCGCAAGGACGAGGCCGAGGACAGTCACCCTGCCCGTTTCGCCGGCGAGATTCGCGGCGACACGATGATGCTCACCGTTACCGAGAGCGACACGAAGGAGGTCGTCGGGACTTTCACACTGGTCTTCGGCCAGAGGCCCCGCCTGATGAAATGCAGATGACGGAATGCGGACGGCGTCCGCCGTCGCCTCTGCCGTGAGATGAGTTCG
The DNA here is from genome assembly GCA_030914105.1 of Acidobacteriota bacterium. Classification (GTDB taxonomy): domain Bacteria; phylum Acidobacteriota; class Blastocatellia; order Pyrinomonadales; family Pyrinomonadaceae; genus QHXN01. The sequence goes on along the minus strand of JALZHC010000060.1, from coordinate 50 downwards.
CGGCGCGAGAAATAAAACCTGTCGCCGCTCAGAAAAAGAAAGGCCGACCG
>JALZHC010000472.1 GCA_030914105.1 Acidobacteriota bacterium | reverse complement strand
ACCTTGCAGGTCGCCTCGGCTCCGCTTCGTGTCGAAAAGAGCAAGCTCCGTCATCAACTCTTCCTTTCCGTATTTCTACCATTGGTCATAATGCCTGCCGTTCCATTCAGACACTCGCAGTGCTTCGTCTCCAGGCAACCCGACCAACGTTGAAGACTTCAGGTTCGGTAAGCAAACCTCTCTGACCGAAATGATCGGTCAGGTTAATCTTCTTAGCTTGCACTTTCTTGCGTTTTTACGACTCATACCTGCGGGCCGAAAGTTACCATAAGGCTCGACAAGGAAGGGGTAATCAGGGTTGTTAAGATTGGGCGTTTTCGCATAAGAATTCAGGCCGCGTGGTTTATTCGCTTCACCTGAATATGTGTGCAAAGCTGCGCGAACCCGGACGACCCCGTAGTGCTCTTTCTCCGGCGTTATTGCTCTTGCCTCAGCACCGCACGCCTCACCAGATCGGCCCGCCGCTGAGCTTCCTGCGCCTGCGCGAGGAATTGCTCGGCTGTGTAACCGTTCTCATCCCCGCCCAGATGCTCGGCCATGTGGCGCAGCAGCAGCACGCTCTCCTCGATGGAGCGGATAGCGTTCCAGATAGAATCCTCGACCCCTTCGGTGATCTCCGCCAGGAGGCTCTCAATCGAATAGGCGTGGCCGGTGTGGCAGCGGAAGCGTATGCGTTTCTCTTCCTGCAACTGTAGGAGCACGCCGTGACATTCCGGGCAGGAGTAATTTGACGGCTCGCCCAGTTTGAGCACGCCCGCGTCGAGCGCCGTATCTTCCTTCGCGATTCTGACTTCGATCTCCATCTCGTCCGGCACTTCGTGCACTCCTTCCTCTTCGAGCGGCGCGGTCGTCAGACGCGCCAGCAGGGGCGCGATCTCCGCGACCGGCAGGCAGTAGTCAACCTTCATCTGTCTCAACGCGCTGCGGGGCATCGAAGGGGCGAGCGCCTCCTCAGGGTCTTGCACGACGGCCGTCCCGCCGAGTCGCTTCACCGCCCAGAGGCCCGCCGTGCCGTCGTCCAGATTGCCGGTCAGGATTACGCCGATGACGCGGGGGCCGTAAACCTGCGCCGCCGAACGAAAGAGCGGGTCAACGGCGGGGCGGAAGCGGTTCTCTTTCGGCCCGCGCGTGAGGCGGACGCGGTTAGGTTCAATAATCAGATGCCGGTCGGGCGGCGCGACGTAGATTCTACCGGGCTGAATGCGCTCGCCGTCCACGGCGTTCGACGCGGGCAGCGCCCCGGCGCGCGCAAGTATGTCGGCCAGAATGCCCGGCGATTCGGGCGAAGTGTGCAGCACGACGAAGACGGAGGCCGGGAAGTCTCGCGGCAACCCGCCCGCTATCGTCTTGAGCGCCTCGATGCCGCCGGCGGATGTGCCGACGACGATGATGTCCTTTGTGGGCACGTCAAACCCTCCCCGCGTCAAGACCCTGCGAGGCTCTTGGAAACTGGCTGACAGGCAACCGGAAATCGGTGGCTATTTTATAACACACGAGGCGGAGAACGTCTGAACGAATAGTACCCCGCTATACACCGGGCTATGGATTAGATTACACTTCTCTCTCCGACCGGCGACGAATCCCTTTGCACAGCGAGCGTCGAAAAGATAAGGCAGAGGGTTTCAGTTTTAATTTCAGGCTGGTAGCAATCACTCCCTGCTTTAGTATTCATGAAAAAGAGAACTTCCAAGAAGCGCGGCGCTCCCGAACCCGATACTTCGGGCGACGCCGACCCGATGAGCCGGCAGGCGGGCGACGAGTTTCTGGTCGTCGGCCTCGGCGCTTCGGCGGGCGGGATCAAGGCTCTGAAGGAGTTCTTCGCGCGTGTGCCGTCAGATAGCGGCATGGCTTACGTCGTCATCCTGCATCTCTCGCCCGAACACGAGAGCCGCCTGGCGGAGGTCTTGCAGGCCGCGACCGAGATGCCGGTCAGGCAGGTGCGCGGCTCCGTCCGCATCGAGCCGAACTGCGTCTACGTCATCCCGCCGAACAAGAGCCTGGCGATGACGGACGGGCGGCTGGCGCTCTCACGGGTCAAGGACGTCGAGGAGCGACGCGCGCCCGTGGACATCTTCTTCCGCACGCTCGCCGAGTCGAAGCACGAGCGCGCCGTCAGCGTGGTGCTTTCGGGGACGGGCGCGGACGGCTCGATGGGCATGAAGCGCGTCAAGGAGATGGGCGGCGTCTGCGTCGTGCAGGACCCGCGGGAGGCGGAGTACAGCGACATGCCGCGCCACTCCATCGCGACGGGGCTGGTTGACTACGTGCTGCCGGTCGGGGAGATTCCGCTGAAGCTCGTCGCCTACAGCGAGCGCCTCGGCCAGACGCGCGTCCCCGTCGAGGCGCTGGAGCGGCCCGACACCGACGAGCAGGCGCTCCGCCAAATCTTCACGCAGTTACGGGTCAGAACCGGGCACGACTTCTCGAACTACAAGCGCGCCACCGTGCTCAGGCGCATCGAGCGGCGCATCAACGTCCACGCGCTCGCCGACCTGCAAGCTTACGCGCTCTTCATGCGCGAGCACGCCGACGAGGCGCGGGCGCTCCTGAGAGACCTGCTCATCAGCGTCACCAACTTCTTCCGCGACTGCGAATCCTTCGAGGCGCTGGAGCGCAGCTTCATCCGCCGGCTCTTCCTGGACAAGGACGAGGGCGATCAGGTGAGAATCTGGGCGGCGGGCTGCGCGACCGGCGAAGAAGCCTACACGCTGGCGATGCTGCTCACGGAGTGCGCGGAAAGTTTGCCGGACGCGCCGACCGTTCAGGTCTTCGCCACGGACATCGACGAACGGGCCATCGCGGCGGCGCGCGAGGGTTTCTACACCGAGGCCGACGTGGCGGACGTTTCGCCCGAACGGCTGCGCCGCTTCTTCGTCAGAGAGGCGAACGGCGGCTACCGCGTGCGGCGAGAGCTGCGCGAGATGGTTCTGTTCGCGCACCACAACCTCATCAAAGACCCGCCCTTCTCGCACCTCGATCTGGTCTCGTGCCGCAACCTCCTCATCTACCTCAACCGCGCGGCGCAGGAGCGCGTGATGCGGGTGCTCCACTTCGCCCTTAATCCCGGCGGCTTCCTCTTCCTGGGCGCGTCGGAATCCGTTGACGGCGCGTCCGACCTCTTCCTCACCCTCGATAAAGTGGCGCACGTCTATCAGGGCCGCGCCGTGCCTGCGCGCCTGCCGCTGCCCATCCCCGATTCGCCGGTCGCCGGGAGCGTCGCAGACCCGCGCCGGAAGGATGAGCGCGTTCGGGAAACTCGCGGCGTGGAGCGCCTCTCCTACGCGGAACTCCACCAGCGTCTCGTCGAGCAGTACGTGCCGCCCTCCGTCGTCGTCAACGAGGAGTACGACATCGTGCACCTCTCGGAGCGCGCCGGACGCTTCATGCAGGTCGCGGGCGGCGAGCCTTCGCACAACCTGCTCAAGCTGGTGCGCCCGGAACTCCGCATGGAGCTACGCACGGCGCTCTATCAGGCCGCGCAGAACCGTGCCAGCGTCGAGGCGCGCAACATACCGGTCGGTCTCGAAGAGGGCACGCGACTCGTCAACCTGCAAGTGCGCCCGGTCTTTAGCGAGGGCGATAACGCGCGCGGCTTCATCCTCGTCGTCTTCGACGACGCGGGCGAGGGGGCGGAAAGCGTCGGCCCGGACGCGGCGGAGATGGTCATTGCCGCCGGGCCTGCGGCGCAGCAGCTTGAGGACGAGCTGGTGCGGGTCAAGGCGCAGCTGCGCGCGTCCGTCGAGCAGTACGAGACGCAGACCGAAGAGCTGAAGGCGTCGAACGAAGAGTTGCAGGCGATGAACGAGGAGCTGCGCTCGACCGCCGAAGAGTTGGAGACGAGCAAAGAAGAGTTGCAGTCGGTCAACGAAGAACTGACGACGGTCAATCAGGAGTTGAAGATCAAGATCGAGGAGCTGAGTCAGGCCAACGACGACTTCAGAAACCTGATGAACTCGACCGACATCGGCACGGTCTTCCTCGACCGTAGCCTGCGCCTCAAGCTCTCTACTCCGCGCGCCCGCGACATCTTCAACCTGATTCCGGCGGATGTCGGAAGGCCGCTCTCGGACATCACGGCCCACCTCGACGCCGCCGGCCTGCTCGCGGACGCCGAGCACGTCCTCGACAGC
>JALZHC010000471.1 GCA_030914105.1 Acidobacteriota bacterium | reverse complement strand
GCATGGAGCGCTACGGCGCGATCATCCAGGCGAACCGCGACCGCCTGCGCCCCATCCTGATGACGACCATCGCGCTCGTCGCCGGCATGATTCCGCTCATCATGGGGAGCGGCGCGGGCGCGGCCACGAACCGCTCCATCGGCGTGCTCGTCGTCGGCGGCCAGAGCTTGTGTCTGCTGCTGACGCTCCTCGCCGTGCCGGTCTTCTACTCGCTCTTCGAGGACGCGAAGGATTCGAGCGTGTGGTCGCGCCTCGGCGCGGCCTTCGGCAGGTTCAAAGGCGGCCTGGGCCGCCGCGTCTCCGGCCCTTACGCCCCCGCCGCCCCGCACGGGCCGAAGGCGGCGGGCGGCACGCTCTCCCGGCAAAAGCAGAAGGACAGATATGCAGACCAAGCTTCAGGCGATTAAGAGAAACTCAGAAGTCGGAACGCTGAACGCTGAACCGGGAAGAGGTTTTGGGTTTTGGGTTTTAGGTGCTGGTAAAAGACTTCCCCAACACCCAGCACCTAAAACCCAATACCCCATCATGTTCAGCGTTCGACGTTCAGCGTCCCTTGTCACTCGTTCGGCGCGCGGCGCGGCCCGCGTGGCCGCGCTGCTCGTCGCCTTCGCGCTGCTCGCGTCGCCGATGCCCGCGCTCGCGCAGAGTCAGACGCCGTCGCCTTCCTCCCCGTCTTCGACGACGCCGAACCCCCCTGCCGGCACGACGACGCAGCAGAACCAGACGCAGCAGCCGCAGCCCTCGCCGACGCAGACCACGCCGCCGAACGCGCCCGGCTCGACCGTGAGTCCGACCAACGAGCAGCAGCAGAGCACGCAGCCGCAGACCGGCCCGCAGCAACAGCAGCAGCAGACGACGCCCAACACGCAAGGGCCGCTCCCGCCGCAGCCGCAGCCTCCGGGCCAGACGCCCTCTTCAAATAACCTGCCCACGCCCGCCACGCCGCCGGGCAGCGGCGCGCAGACCGGCACGGGCACAGGCCAGACGGGCACGCAGGGTGCGGCGGGCGCAAACGCAAACGGCACGACGCAGACGCCCGGACAGAACGTCGGCACCTCGCCCGTCGCGCCCGCCGAACTTCCCGCGGAGCCGCCGCCCATCGCGCCGAACTACGAAGCGCCGCAGCGCCCTCTGCCCTCAGCCGAGCGCGTCGGCGTCGACGTGGCCGAACAGTACCCGCTTGCCTTAAACGACGCCATCCGCATGGCGCTCAAGAACAGCAACGACATCGACGAGTCGCGCGTCGACGTGCAGATCGCCGAGTACAACCTGCGCGCCGCCCGCGGCGTCTACGACCCACTGCTCTCCTCGACCGACTACTACGAGCGCGCGACCACGCCCACCAGCTCCACCCTCGGCGGCGCGGGCGCAAGCGGCGCGGTCACGCAGACATCGGGCGTCGGCTCGCTCCGGCTTTCCGGCTACTCGCCCTGGCAGGGCGGCTCCTACGAGTTTGATTTTTCTTCGACGCGCCTGACGACGACGAACCAGAACGTCACGCTCAACCCGCAGTTCCCGACCGCCGCCACGCTCATCTACACGCAGCCGCTCCTGCGAGGCCGCGCCTTCAACAACAACCGCCGCCAGATCGAGATCGCCAAGAAGAACCTCTCGATGTCGGACGCGCAGTTCCGCCAGCGCGCCATCGATGTCATCACGCAGGTCGAGCAGGCCTACTGGGATTTGGCCTTCGCGCTCCGAAACCTGCAAGTCCAGATTGACGCCGTCAAGCAGGCGCGCGTGCAGGTCGAGAGTAACCGCCGCATGGTCGAGAAGGGCGTGCTCGCGCCCATCGACATCGTCGCCGCCCAGACGCAGGTGACGACCTTCGAGCAGAACGTCTACACGGCGCAGGAGTCAGTGACGCGCGCCGAGAACACTCTGAAGACTCTGATTCTCCCAGACCGGAGCGAAGCACTCTGGTCGCGCGCGCTGACGCCCGTCACGCCCGTCAGCCTCGAAGCGCCGCGCGTGCCGCTTGAGCAGGCCATGAAGTCCGCGCTCGACAACCGCCTCGACCTCGCGCAGCTTCGCACCAGCGCCGAGCTGAACCGGATAGACGTACGCTACTACCGCGAACAGACCAAGCCGCAGCTCGACCTCGTCGGCACTTACACGACCGACGGGCTGGCCGGCACGCTCGTCTCGAACCCGAACTCCACGCGCGGCACAAGCCCCATTATCATCGCGCGCGTCAACGAACTCTCGGCGCTCGCGGGCCTTGAGCCGATAACGATCACGTCCACCACCTCTTCGCCCGCGGCCAATCTCATCGGCGGCTACACGCAGTCGCTCAAGAACCTCTTCGAGCAGCGCTACCCGACCGCCCGCGTCGGCGTCGTCCTTTCTCTGCCCCTGAGGAACCGCACCGCCGAAGCCAACCTGGGGCGCTCGCTCGCGCAAGGCACGCGCATCAACGACCAGATCAAGCAGCAGGAGCAGCTCATCGAGGCCGACGTGCGCGACTCCGTCCAGGCCGTGCGCTCCGCCGAAGCGCGGCTCGCTTCCGCAGCCGCCTCGCGCTCCTCAGCCGAGCAGCAGTACGAGAGCCAGCAGCGGCAGTTCCGCGCCGGCACCACCACCGTCTTCCTCGTCCTCCAGGCGCAGACCACGCTTCTGCAAGCGCGCGCCAATGAGCTGCAAGCGCAGACCGCGCTCAACAAGGCCATCTCGCAGCTTCAGCACGCGACCGGCAACACGCTCGAAGCCAACAACGTCGCCGTCATCGGGGGCGCGCCCGCGCGCGAGCTACAGATGCGCGAGCCTTCGGACTCCGTCACGGGCGGCAACGCCTTCGCCCCTTCGGTCGCGCCGGCGGGAGGCAAGCCTTGACGAGACCGATCGCACTCGTGCTGCTGTTGGTCGCCGCGTCGGCGTCTTGCAGTCGCGGCGGCGCAAACGGTAATGAAGGCGAGTCGGGCGGTATCGTCGTCGTGAACGCGCCCGCGGCGGGCGTCGTGCGGCGCGTGCTCGTGAGCGAGGGCGTGGAGGTGAACGAGGGCGCAGGCGTCGTCGAGATCACCGTCCGGACGCAGACGCAGCCGGCGCAGGGCGCGCCGACGGAAGACCCCGTGGCGCGCGCGGCGAAGAACATCGGCTCGGCGCAGAGCGAGATCGAGGCGGCGCGCGCCGAAGTTGTGCGCGCCGAAGTCGAGGTGCACAGACTCGAACCGCTCGTCGCCGCGGGCCAGGCCTCGCAGGGCGAGCTTGACGGAGCGCGCGCCGTCTACGAGCGAGCGCAGCAACGCTTCCAGCGCGCGCAATCCTCCGCGCAGTCCGCGCAGACGGGCCTTGTCGCTGCGCGGCAGCAGCAGTTGAACGGGACGAGCGCAGGCGTCGCACCCGCCGAGCAGACGGTCGTCGCGCGCGCAACGTCGGCGGGCCGCGTGGCCGTCGTTAACGTGCGCGAGGGCGACGTGGTGACAATGGGTCAGCCGCTGGCGACGCTGCGCGCGGGCGGTCAGTAGTTAAGAGCGTGGGTCGAACCGGCGGTCGGACGCGCGGGATGAATCATCGAGTGAGTGCAAGGGTGAATCTGTGAGATGAGCGCACGTGACGAAGAGGCCGTCAACATCGGGCCGCGCGAGCGAAGGAAGCGGCGTGTGCTCGGCATCGTCGCGCTGACGGTCGGAGTCTCCGTCGCTTTTGTGCTCGTGGTGGCGGGCGCGCCGCGCCTGTTCCGCCTCGTCGTCTTCTTCCCAATCTGGATGGCCGGCCTCGGTCTCCTCCAGGCGCGCGAGAAGACCTGAATCGCGATGGCCGCGCGCGGGACGCGCAACCTGGACGCGGGCGAGGAAAAGATCGAAGACGATAAAATGATCGAACGCCTGCGCGCGACCTCGCGACGGATAAACCGCCGCGCCCTCATCACAGCCGCGATCATCACGCTGCTCACACTCGTCTTCCCCTGAAGCTCCTTCGCCCGGCAGTCTCTCGCTCACAAAGCTTCAGCTCATACTCTCGACGACCTGCGCGGCGGCGCGTCTACCCGTGGCGATTGCGCCGTGGACTGTGCCGATGTGGCCATCGGAGTTCGTCGCCTCGCCCGCGAAGAAGAGCGTGCCTGCGACGGGACGCGCAAGTTCGCCTTGCGCCTCAAGCCCGCCGACGGGCAGATACGCGTAAGCGCCG
>JALZHC010000470.1 GCA_030914105.1 Acidobacteriota bacterium | reverse complement strand
TCGTCACCTCGGAGCCGTCGGCCTGGACGGCGAAGACGGTGCAGGACTTGACGGCCTGGCCGTCCAGGAGCACTGTGCACGCGCCGCAGAGCGAGGTCTCGCAGCCGACGTGCGTGCCGGTCAGGCCGAGCACGTCGCGCAGGTAGTGGACGAGCAGCAGACGCGGCTCGACCTCCGAGCGGCGGACAGTTCCGTTGACGTTTATCAGGACGGCCTTCTTCATAAGCGCGCCTCACTTGTCTTGAAATGCCGGCGGACGCGTCGGGCAGGGCTGAGGCTTGCACGCCGCGAAACCGAAGCACAAGGATTTTCTCTTGGGCAGGGATGCTTCTATGCGAAATCCGGCTGAAAGTCAATGGCCTGCGCGCGGAGGTCGTCGGGCGAAATCGCCCGCACGGGTCGGCCCGGCGCTTAGTACGTGAGCGAACTGAGGTGCGCCGACGCCGTCGTGTATAATGGCTCCAAACGGCATTCAGAACAGTTCGGTCTCTGTCCGGCCCGACTCTGTGCGGCCTCGGCGGCGAGAGTTGGCCGGCGGGCTTTGGTTGACGCGCGGCGGGCCGCGCCGAAGGTTTGTGTTGACAAGGGGAGGCGAGATGAAGAGAAGGGTTTTTTTCGTTCTGCTCAGTTTGTTCTGCGGCGCCGCGCTGGCGGCAAGCTCACAGTTGACTTCGCGCGCGGCGGGCGCGGCTTACGCGCCGCAGTACGTGCAGGGGACGGTCGTCGGCATCAGCGGGCGCATGGCCGGCAGGAGCCGACCGTTCTCGCTCGTCATCAACCACTACACTTCGCCGGACGACATCGCCCGCCTGAGCGCGGCGATGCCGCAGGGTCAGGACGCCTTGCTCAACGCGCTCTCAAAGCTGGACGCCGGTAGGATCAGCATCGGCGGGGGCGTCGGCGTCACGGCCAACGCCATCATCTCGACGCCGACTGCGGAAGGCGGCACGCGCCTGACGGTACTCTTCCAGCGCACCATCAGCTTCTACGAGCTGCGCTACGGCGCGCGCTCGGCGGACTACAAGTTCGGCTACGCGGAAATCTTCCTCAACCGCAATGGCACCGGCGAGGGGACGTTCATCGCCGCGGCGAAGGTCAGGTTGGTGAACGGCAACACCTGGGAGGTCGAAGACTTCGGCGAGTTCCCGGCGCGGCTGATGGGCCTGCGCTCGCGCGGCACCCCGCCCGTCGCGCGCTGAGCGCAGGCGCGGAGTTTGATCGCGGAGTCTTTGCGACGAGCCGGCCCGCGCGTCCGTTCCGGCGGGCAGCGGGCCGCGCCCCGTCACTTCGCGACGCTGCCCGAAACGCCGCGCTCCTCCAACTCGTCGTCAATCGTCTCGACGGCGCTCCCGCCGAAGCCGCGCGTCCGGCAAATCCTTTGGAACTCCTCCTGTAACTTCTTCAACTCCGCGTCGGGCAGGTTCTCCAGATTGGCCATGCTCGTGCGCGCGCCCTCGACGGCGCGCAGCAGCTCGTCGAGCTTGAGGTGGAGGGCCTTCGCGTCGCGGTTCTGTGTGTTCTGGATGAGAAAGACCATGAGGAACGTGATGATCGTCGTGCCGGTATTGATCAGCAGTTGATAGAACGTATTCTGGAAGCCGACGAAGAAGCCCGCGGCGAACCAGACGACGACAATCAGCACTGCTAAGAGGAATGCCTGCCAAGAGCCTGTCGCGTCGGAGGCCAAGCCTGAGAACTTCCGGAACCATTCGTTCATTTTCAACCCTGCTCCTTTTATAATTCGTCGCCGATGGACGCTGATTTTATCGCCGCCTACCCATCGACCGACAACGCAAGCCTGGCCGCGCGCTACGGCGTTTCGCCTGTCACCATCTTGAAGTGGGCGCGGCGCTGCGGCTTGAGAAAGACCCGCGAGCACTGGGCGGAAGCACAGCGGCGTCGGATGCTCGGACGCAAACTCTCCGCTGAGACGCGCTCGAAGATTAGCGCGAAGGCCGCGGGCCGCATCGTCTCCGCCGAGACGAAGGCAAAGATACTACAGACAAAGCTGCGAAACGGCACACTTCCGAAAGGCGAAAGGCACTATAAGTGGAAGGGCGGACGAACCTGGCGGCGGTTCAAGGACCCTCGTTACATTTCCTGGCGCTCCTCTGTTTTGGAGCGCGACGGTTACATCTGCCGGCACTGTGGAAGACGATGCAAAAAGTACGAGCGCGGTCTGGCGGCACATCACGTCGAACCTTATGCCACCAATCCTGAGCTTAGATTTGAAGTATCAAACGGCATCACGCTCTGCCGCACCTGCCATCTTACCCTGCACCGCCGTGCCCCCAAACCAGAAGAGCCAATCCCTTGTGCCTGCGGCTGCGGGATGAAGATAGAGCCTTTCGACTGCTACGGCAGGCCGCGGCGTTTCGTCAATCACCATTACCGGCGCAAAGGGTAAACGGGCATGCGGCTCAGGAAGAACCGGCATGCCCGTCCGCGTCTGAAGTAGAGTTCCCGGCCTTAAAAAATCTTGTGCCAGGTACGCTTGAACCAGTTGCCGGTCTTCTTCGCGCCGTGGGCCGTCGCGTCCTTCGCGTCCTCGGCCTTGTCGCCGGTCTTGTGCGCCACGGTCTTCGCGCCATGAGCCGTCGCGCTCGCCGCGTCTTCGGTCTTGTCGCCGACTTTGCTGCCGACGGCCTTCGTCGTGTCCACGGTCTTGTCCGCCGCGTCCGCGGTCTTGTCGGCGGTCTTCTCGGCGGCCTTCTTCGTCCCCTTGGCCGCTTTCTTCGTGCCCTTGACCGTCGCGTCCTTCGCGTCAACAGCCGCGTCCTTGGTCTTGTCGGCGGCACTCTCCTGCGCCGAAACCTGTACGGCGGCCCCGGCGACGAGGGCCAGCGAGAACAAACATGCTGCCAGAAGTTTACGCATCGCGCCTTGCCTCCCTGTAGTGAATTGAGTCGTTTTCATCTCCCATCATAGACACTTCCGCAACCGGCATGCCAGCCGCGACGAACGAAGGGCGGCAGGCCGACGGCGTCGCGGAGTAAGCCGGCATGAGTTCTGGATAGGAGGCGGAACAAGGTTTCCACGAACTCACACGAAAGAACAGGAAGGGGCACGAAAGAGGCGGGCTTTCTTCGCGTGTGGCTTCGTGGATAAACTTTCCTGACGCCCTGCGTCGAACTGCTGACAGCGAGACGCCGCGGCTGCTATCCTCAAACTCGCCGCATGGAAACCGCAGACCGCCACGCGCCCCGCACAGTTCAGACGAACAGGGCATATCTCTTCATGCTCGCGGGCGCGCTCTCCTTCGCCGTGATGGGCGCGCTCAGCCACCTCGCGGGCGAGCGCTGCGACTGGCAGATTGTGGCGCTGGCGCGCGCCTCGGTCGCCTTCGTCTTCTCGGCGGCCCTCGCGCTCTCGACGGGCGCGCGCCTCGTCGTGCTCCGCCCGGCTGTGCTCTGGATGCGCAGCGTCGCGGGCGGCTTCGGCGTCATCTTCGCCTTCTACGCGCTGACGCACCTGCCCATCTCGACGGCAATCACGCTCTCGAACACGGTGCCCGTGTGGGTGACTCTGCTCGCCTGGCCCGTGCTCGGCCAGAGGCCAGGCGGGCGCGTGTGGGCGGCCATCGCCGTAGGGTTGGCCGGGATAGTTCTGATTCAGAAGCCGGAGGCGGCGGGCGACCGTCTGGCGGCGCTGCTCGCGCTCGGCAACGCCCTGACGACCTCAGTCTCGATGATCGGCCTGAACCGGCTCGGCGGCGTTGACGCGCGCGCCGTCGTCACACACTTCTCAGGCGTGGCGACCGCCTTCACGCTCCTCTTCATACTGCTCGCGGGCGGGCGCGCAGACTTTCGCGTGCTCGGCGACGCGCAGACGCTTCTGCTTCTGGTCGGCGTCGGCCTCTGCGGCGCGCTCGCACAGCTCGCGATGACGAAGGCGTTCGCCCTGGGCGCTCCCTCGCGCGTCTCGGTCGTCGGCCTCATGCAGATCGTCTTCGCGCTCCTCTTCGACCTGCTCCTCTGGCACCGCGCCTTCGACGCGCTCGTCATCCTCGGCATCGCCCTCGTCGTCGCGCCCTCCGCCTGGCTCATGCTCCACAGCCCGCTGAGGAGAGAGACGCCGATTCAAACGGCTGGATGAAAGACGACGGGGAGACGAGGGGACGGGGCGACGGGGAGAT
>JALZHC010000469.1 GCA_030914105.1 Acidobacteriota bacterium | reverse complement strand
ATCGAAGACGGCGCGCGCCGGATGGTCTACGCCGCGAACGACTTCAAACATCTCGACGACCTCTACACGGCAGACCTCGACGGCTCGAACGAACGAAAGCTCACGAACCTCAACGCCAGGCTCTGGTCGCAGCTCCAGCTCGCAGATGTCGAGCGCATGACCTACAAGGGCGCGGACGGCTGGGACGTTGATGGCTTCATGGTGAAGCCCGTCGGCTGGCAGGAGGGCAAGAAGTACCCGTTGATCTTAAGCGTCCACGGCGGCCCCGCGGGCCAGTACGGCGTGGACTGGTTCCACGAGTTCCAGGTCTACGCCGCGCGTGGCTGGGCCGTCTTCTACTGCAACCCGCGCGGCTCGACCGGCTACGGACAGAAGTTCGAGCGCGGCATAGAGGGCGAGTGGGGCGGGAAGGACTACGTGGACGTGATGAACGGCGTCGAGGCCGCGCTCGAAAAATATCCGTGGGTTGACCGCGAACGCCTCGGCGTCACCGGCGGCTCTTACGGCGGCTACATGACCAACTGGATCGTCGGCCACACTAACATCTTCAAGGCCGCCGTCACGCTGCGCTCGGTCGTCAATTTCATCAGCGACGAGGGCACGCGCGACGGCGCATACGGCCACCGCGAAGACTTCGGCGGCTACCTCTTCGACAAGTTCGACATGTTCTGGGATCGCTCGCCCTTGAAGTATGCGAGCAAGGTCAAGACGCCGATTCTCATACTGCACTCGGACAACGACTACCGCGTACCGCTCGAACAGGGCGAGCAGTGGTTCCGCGCGCTCCAACACTTCGGCGTCCCCTCCGAACTCGTCATCTTCCCGCGCGAGAACCACAACCTCACGCGCACCGGCGAGCCGAAGCACCTGGTCGAAAGCCTCAACTGGCAGCTCTACTGGTTCGAGCGCTACCTCGACGGCAACCAGTCGGCGGTGCCGCCCGACGCGAGATGAGAGGAAGTGATGAGTGCAGAGTGGAGAGTGATGAATGAAGGCCAGTGGCCAGTAGCCAGTAGCCAGCATAAAGACAACTGCTTTCCTACTGGCTCCTGTCTACTAATTCATCGCTCTGCACTCTGCACTCTGCACTCATCATGGATGTTTTTCGAGCTACCGAAACTCTACCCCATTACCGACCGCCGGCTTTCGGGCCTGTCGCACGCGGAGCAGGTCGCGCGTTTGTGCGAGGGCGGCGCGCGCATCGTGCAGTTGCGCGAGAAGCACCTCAGCCCGCGCGAGTTCTTCCGCGAGGCGGAAGCGGCCTTGAAGGTCGCGCGCGCGTGCGGTGCAAGACTCATTATCAACGACCGCGCCGACATCGCGCTGGCCGTCGGAGCCGACGGCGTACACCTCGGCCAGGACGACGTGCCGGCGTTGGCCGCGCGCGCGCTGCTCGGCGACGGCGCGATCATCGGCTTCTCGACGCACGGCCCGGAGCAGGCCGCGGCGGCTGCGCGTCTGCCGGTTGACTACGTCGCCATCGGGCCGGTCTTCGCCACCTCGTCGAAAGAGAATCCAGACCCGTCGGTCGGCCTCGAAGGCGTCGCGCGCGCGCGCGCGGCGGTGGGCCGTTTGCCGCTCGTCGCCATCGGCGGCGTGAGCCTTGAGAACGCGCCGTCGGTGCTCGAAGCAGGGGCCGACGCGGTCGCCGTCATCGGCGCACTCCTCGTCGCCGACCCCACCGAAATCACCCGCCGCACGAGAGACTTTCTCGCCCGGCTGAGGGCCGGAGCCTGAACCTTTCAGCCAGCCAACTGTTAAAATACTACGGGTTAAAAGTTTTAACTTGCTTTTCCCGCGTTGTTCGGCCACAATAAGACGGTTCGCCGGGGCAGTGCCCCGTCCCGGCCTACCGCGGCAGCGCACGTCTGAGGAAGTCCGCCTCGCGACAGTCTTTCAATCCGCCCGGAGCCGAGCGATTCCCGCATGAAATATTTCGACTTGCCGCCCGTCATCGAGCAGATGCTGAAGGTCTCTGAGAACATCAGCGACCTCAACTTCTCCGTCGGCCAAGCCCCGCAGGTGGAGGTCAGCGGTCGCCTCAACCCAGTCCAGCCGCTCGGGCTGCAAAAGCTGACGCCTTTCCAGACCGAGATCATCGCGATGACGCTGATGCAGGGGAACCCGGACGCGGCCTACAGGCTCGCGCACTCCGGCTCGACCGACCTCAGCTACTCTCTGCCGTCGCGCACGCGCTTCCGCGTCAACATCTTTCAGCAGCGCGGGACTTATTCGATAGTGATGCGCGTCATCCCGACCTCGATCCCGACGCTCGAAGAGCTGAACCTGCCGACGCAACTCGCCGAGATTGCAGAGCTGCGCAACGGCATCGTGCTCGTCACCGGCCCCACGGGTTCGGGCAAGTCCACGACGCTGGCCGCCGTCATCAACCTCATCAACCAGAACCAGCAATACCACATCGTCACCATCGAAGACCCCATCGAGTTCCTGCACGCGCACAAGAACTCGACCATCAACCAGCGCGAGGTCGGCTCGGACGCGAAAGACTTTCCGTCGGCCCTGCGCGCCGCGCTCAGGCAAGCGCCCAAGGTCATCCTCATCGGCGAGATGCGCGACTACGAGACGACCGAAATCGCGCTCGAAGCCGCGGAGACCGGACACCTCGTCCTCTCAACCCTCCACACGATTGACGCCTCGAAGACCGTCGACCGAATCATCGGCCTCTACCCGAAGAACGAGGAGCAGGTCATCCGCACGCGGCTCGCGCAGACCTTTCGCTACATCGTCTCGCAGCGCCTGATCCCGCGGGCCGACGAAGGTGGGCGAGTCGCCGCGGTCGAAATCCTGAAGTCCACGCCGCGCACGCGCGAGTACATCAACGCGGGCGAGTCCGAAGGCAAGACTTTGCTCGACGCCATGCGCGCGGGCCGCCTCGACGGCATGCAGGACTTTGACGCGGTCATCAAGGAGATGATCGAGCGCAAGACGGTCACGCTCGAAGAGGGGCTGTCGTTCGCCACCAACCCGAACAACCTTCTGCTCGCGCTCAAGGGCATGACGCTCACCGACGAGTTCACCGCGCCCGAAGCGAACGCGGGCCCGCCGAAGCGCCCCACTCCGCCGCGTGCCTACACACAGCCGCGACCGCGCCCGGCAGCCAACTCGTCCATGCTCGACATGATTGAATAAAAGTCCGGAGTCCGGAGTCTGAAGTCTGGAGTCGAAAACAAGACCCGACCTTCTGACTCCGAGACTCCGGACTCTCGACTCTGGACTCCTAGACTCCGGACTCTCGATTATGATTGTCACCTGCCCGAACTGCACCACGCGCCTGCAACTCGACAAGGCCAAAGTGCCCGCGCGACCCTTCAGCGTACGCTGCCCGAAGTGCCAGCAGATCGTCAACGCGCAGCCGCCCAGCGCCTCGCCCCAGGCAGACGCGCTCGCCGCGGTGGGCGGCGTGCCGGCGTCGAACCGCGCCCCGCAGGAGTCGAGCGCCGCGTCCGTCCTTGAGGAAGTGCCGGCGTGCGAATCGGCGCAGCCGGCGCGCGCAACGGCGGCGGAAGATGAAGTGTTGCGGGCGCTAGCCGCGCTTCTGCGCGGCGGCGTCGAGGGCGTCGGCGCGAAGTCGTCGGGGCGGCGTCAGGTTTGGGAGCGACGGCTCGCGCTCGTCTGCACAGGCTCGGCCTACGGCGAGGAGATCGCGCTTTCCCTTTCGGGCGGCGGCTACGAAGTCTTCGCCGCGGCGGACGCGGCGCAGGCGTTGGAGCGTCTGCGCGAGGGCGGCGTGGACGTGGTCGTGCTCGACCCGGAGTTCGATCTCGCGCGGCAGGGAGCCACCGCCGTCAGCCGCGAGATGGCCGTGCTGAGGATGCCCGAGCGGCGGCGCGTCGTCTTCGTGCTGCTCTCCGACCGCGTGCGCACGGGCGACGCACACGCGGCCTTCCTCGCGGGCGTGAACCTCGTCGTCAACCTCTCCGAGTCCGCCGAGCTGCCACGCGCGCTCGAACGAAACGTCCGCGACCTCAACGAGCTGTACCGCGACTTCAACAAGGCGCTCGGACTGGCCGAACTCTAGCCGACTACTTGAACAGAACCGCGAGCGGAAGCCTCGCGGGTCTGCGTTATACGTAAAAGCTTTACGTTATAGCGCAGACCCGCGAGGCTTCCGCTC
>JALZHC010000468.1 GCA_030914105.1 Acidobacteriota bacterium | reverse complement strand
CGTCCACGCGGTTCTTCGCGCCGCACTTCCCGCAGGTCAGAATCGCCACCCTCGCACCTCCCTTCGCGCCTCGTCCCCGGACTCTTTTTGCAGACGAGTGTGACACAACTGCGCGCCGCGACGAAAGCCTGCGCGCGCGTGGTTGCCGGGTCGCGCTCAAACGCAGTTCTTCAAAGCCCTCGCCTCTCTGCCGCGAGTCGCCCGCGCGCGCGGTTTCGTTGTAAGATGCCCGCCGCTGGGTCGTCCCCGCGCACAAACAACTCGGACAAAGGGAGTGTCGAACGAAGATGCGTCACACGCGCACGCAGTCACTCGCCCTGGCGGCGTCTCTCATTCTGTTCGCGCTCGCCGCGCACTCGGCGCGCGCGCAGGTGGACGAGCGCAGCCGCGCCGCCCGGCCCGACGCGCCGGAGATCGGCTACACCGTCTCGATGCAGAAGCCCTACACGCACCTGCTCGGCGTCGAGGCGCGTCTGCGCTACACGTCCGCGTCGCCGACGACGGTCGATCTCGTCATGCCGGTCTGGACTCCCGGCTCCTACCTCGTCCGCGAGTTCGCGCGCAACGTTCAGGACTTCAAGGCCGCGGACGCCGGGGGCCGCGCGCTCCGCTGGAGCAAGGTCAACAAGGACACCTGGCGGGTCGAGACGAATGGCGCGCGCGAGCTGCGCGTCACTTACAACGTCTACTCGAACGAGCTGAGCGTGCGCACGAACGAGGTGAACGACCGCCACGCCTTCTGGAACAACGCGGCGACCCTCATGTACCCGGACGGCTTCTTAGGCTCGCCCTCGACCCTGCGCGTCGAACCGCTCGTGGGCTGGAAGATCGCAACGGGGCTGCCCGCCGTGCAGGGGCAGCGCGACACCTTCCGCGCCGAGAACTTCGACATCCTCTACGACTCGCCGTTCCTCGTCAGCAATTTCAAAACGGTCGAGTTTGAAGTCAAGGGCGTGCCGCACCGCGTCGTCATAGACGGCGAGGGCAACTACGACCCGGAGCGGATGCGGCGCGACGTGAAGAAGATCGTCGAGGCCGAGGCCGACATGATGCGCGAGATTCCTTACCACGACTACACCTTCATCCTTCTGCTCGGCGCGTCGGGCGGCGGCGGACTCGAACACCTGAACTCGACCTCGCTCACCTACCGCCGCTTCGGCTTCTCGACCGAGGCCGACTGGCGCAGCTTCTACGGCCTCGTCGCGCACGAGTTCTTCCACCTCTGGAACGTCAAGCGCATCCGCCCCGACGCGCTCGGCCCCTTCGACTACACCGGGGAGAACTACACGCGCCTGCTCTGGGTCGCCGAAGGGTGCACGGACTACTACTCGAACCTCTTCTTGCGCCGCGCGGGACTGACGACCGACAAGCAATATCTCGACTCGGTCGCCCGCTCGTTCCAGAACCTGCAGGAGACGCCGGGCCGGCTTGAGCAGAGCGCAGAGGAGTCGAGCTTCGACGCCTGGATCAAGTACTACCGGCCCGACGAAAACTTCGTCAACTCTTCGGTCTCCTACTACGACAAGGGCGCCATACTCGGCCTCCTCCTCGACCTCGAAATCCGCAAGCGCTCAGCCGGCGCGCATTCGCTCGACGACGTGATGCGCGCGCTCTACACGGACTTCTACAAGCGCGGGCGCAACTACACGCCCGAAGAGTTCCAGCGCACGGCGGAGGCCGCCGCGGGCGCGAGGCTGGAAGACTTCTTCAGCCGTTACGTCCGCGGGCGCGAGGAGCTTGACTACAACGCGGCGCTGGCGACGGTCGGCCTGCGACTCGACACCGCGAGCACCGCGGACGGTCGCCCCGCGCCCGAAGAAGCCTACCTCGGGGCGACGCTCGCGCAGGACGGCGACCGCCTCACAGTCCGCAGCGTCCCCGCCGGCTCGCCCGCATACGAACAGGGCCTCAACGCCTTCGACCAGATCGTCGCCATCGACGGCTTCCGCGCCACGCGCGACTTTCTCGCCGCGCGCATAGGCGACCGCAAGCCCGGCGACACCGTCACGCTCACCATCTTCCGCGCCGACGAGCTGCGCACGCTCACCTTCAAACTCGGCGCACATAGGAACGCCGTCTACCGCATCCTCCCCGTCGCCGGGGCCACAGACGAGCAGAAGCGCAACTACCAATCCTGGCTCGCCGCGCCTTTTCCACAGGCAGGAAGAACCGGGTGATGGAGTTCGAGGGCAGGGTGGCGCTGGTGACGGGCGCGGCGTCGGGCATCGGGCGGGCTTGCGCTTTGGAGTTTGCGCGGGGCGGGGCCGACGTGGTCGTGGTGGACAGCGCGGGCGAGGTGGCTCTGGCTCAGGCCGAGAATTTGCTGAAGGCGGCGGGCGGGCGCGTGGTATCTTTCCGCGCGGACGTAAGCGAGCACGCGCGCGCCGGTCAGGTGGTCGAGGAGACCATAGCGCGTCTGGGGCGTCTGGACGTTCTGGTCAACGCGGCGGGGACTACCGCTGACGCGCCCCTGTGGGAGATGACGGAAGAGCAGTGGCGACGCGTGCTGGACGTGAACCTGAAGGGCGCGTTCAGCTACACGCAGGCCGTAGCGCGCGTCTTCCGCGCGCGGCGTGCGGGCCGGGTAGTCAACGTCGCGTCAATCGAGGCGCTGCGCGGGCGGTTCGGGCTGGCGAACTACGCGGCGTCGAAGGCCGGACTGGTCGCGCTGACGCGTTCGTCGGCGGCGGAGCTTGGGCGCTTCAACGTTAACGTCAACGCCGTCGCGCCCGGCTTCATACGCACGCCGCTCGTCGAGCGTCTGCCGGAGAAGATCAGAGAGCGGGCCGTCGCCGAGTCGGCCCTGGGGCGCATGGGCGAGCCGGAGGACGTGGCACATGCCGTCGCCTTCCTCGCCTCCGAACGCGCGCGCCACATCACGGGCGCAGTCCTCGTCGTTGACGGCGGGCAACTGCTCTGAGTTGAACGGGCAGAGGCCCGACGGTGAGCGCACTCGACAGGTGAAGGTGAAATCATGGACGACTTAATCGAAGACTTCAGGCGGACGGTGGAAGAGGCTGCGCGGCGGATGCTCGCGATCTCGGAGGAGGAGAGCGGCGCGGCGCGCGCGCAGGGAAAGTGGTCTCGGAAAGAGATCGTCGGCCACCTGATTGACTCGGCGTCGAACAACCACCAGCGCTTCGTCCGCGCGCAGTTCACAGACCACCTGGTCTTTCCGGGCTACGAGCAGGAGTCCTGGGTGCGCGCGCAAGGGTACAGGGACGAGCCCTGGCCGCTGCTCGTCGAGCTTTGGCGGAGCTTCAACCTGCACCTCGCGCACGTGATGGAGCGCGCGCCGGAGTCTGCGCGCAACGCCAGCCGCGAGCGCCACAACCTCGACGACATCGGCTGGATCAAAATCGGCGAGGGCGAGCCGGCGACGCTCGAATACCTCATGCGCGACTACGTCGGACACCTCAAGAACCACCTGCGGCAGATACTCGGCGAAGAGTGAAAGACGGCGGTGGCTTCGGTAGTTGTTTTCAAAGCCCCTTCGCGGCTTTGAAAACAGGCTCTCCGGTCTCGTGACGGCGGACGCCACCGAAGCAGCGGCGGCCACGGCGCATGGAAACAGTTAAAACAACGTCCACATTGCCGGGTGAAGGATCGGTTTCAACAGCCGACGAGGGCGACGGCGCAGCGCGGCGCGGCGGGCTTTTGCGCGTGCTCGGCGTCGTCTTCGGGATGGCGGTGACGGTCGGCATCACCATCGGCATGGGGATACTGCGAACGCCGGGCGATGTCGCCAAACAACTGCCGAACCATTGGCTCTTCCTCGGCGTGTGGCTGCTCGGCGGCGTCTACGCGCTTCTGGGCACGGTCTCGGTGGCCGAGCTGGGGACGATGATTCCGCTCTCCGGCGGCTGGTACGTCTTCGTGCGACGTGCGCTCGGCGAGTACCCGGCCTTCGTCGTCGGCTGGAGCGACTGGCTCTCGACGTGCGGCACGGTCGCCATCGTCGCGCTCGTCCTCGGCGAGTACGCGGAGACGGTCGTCCCCGCGCTCGCGGGCCGGAGAGTGCTGGTCGCGTCGGCGGTCACGGTTGGCTTCGCGCTCTTGCAGTGGCGCGGCGTGCGCTGGGGCAGCCGCTCGCAGGAGCTGACGAGCCTTCTGAAGACGCTCGCCTTCGCCACGCTCATCGC
>JALZHC010000059.1:1740-10740 GCA_030914105.1 Acidobacteriota bacterium | reverse complement strand
AGCTTGCTCGTCGCGCCGAACCAGTAGCGCAGGCGCGCGCCAGCGCGCGTCGTGAACTCGACGAGGTAGGCCGGCTCGCCGCCCACCTCCTCGCGCGCGGCTGTGCGCGCCAGAACCTTCTGCCGCTTGTAGTCGGCGAACCAGGCGGCTTCGAGCGTGGCCTGGAGGCGCGCGTCGAAGGCCGCCGTGCCGGTGAGCGTTTGCAGTTGCCCTTCGCGCGTGCGCGTCCAGGCGGCGCGCGCGTTGGCCGCCGCGTCGCGCTCGCCATCGGCGAGGATGAAGTCAGTGCGCAGCGCGCCCGACGACTTCAACTGCGTGCGCGCCGTGCCCGCGTCCGCGCCGCTGCTCGCCACAGCCCACTCGTAGCTCGCGTCGCGCAGCGCGGCCAGACGCTTCTTCCCGCCGACGGCCTTGACGTAGTCTGCGACGACTCGATCCGGGGCGGGCAGACCCTTCGACTGCGCGCCCGCGAGCGCGGGCACGACGAAGAGCAGGAGGCACAGAGCGAGCACGCGCAGCAGCGCACGCCCGACCTGCGTCTCGTCGTCTGAAGCCGGCGGAGTGGAGAGGCGAAGAGCGGGCGTTGTCGTGGGTATCATAATTTTTTGACGCGGGAGAGGGATAGACTGTTAACTCTCGCCCGGCGCTTCGGGCTTAAATAACCCAGGTTGCTGGTCATCAGTTGCCACCAGCTTCAGCTAGTTGGACAGGATGGCAAAGACAGAATCGGCTTTAGCCGAATTAAAATCAGTCCCACCTTATTGGGCTAAAGCCGAAGGATTGAGAGAACCCTCCCTCCACTAGCTTTAACTAGTGACAACTGATGCCCTTCAACATAGCTTAAGTAGCAATCTGGATTAAATAGAGAACCGGAAGGACGAGCAGCGCGGCTTCAAGGTCTTGCGTCGTCCTTCCGGTTGCAGTACGGCTGTCGGCGTGGAATTGTTTCAGGCCCGCCGGCCCTCTTCCTCTTCTGAGTCGGGCGGGTGTGGTACGTCTGCGTCCATCGCCTCGGCAGACTCCTGCTCAGCCTTCAGCTCGCCCTCTTCCACATGCGCACGCTCCTGCTCTGCGGCGCGCGCCTCCTCGTTTGCGTTCGTCTCGGCCATACTCTCCCCATTTCCGGAACTCTGCGTCTCATCTCACGCCGCGCCTCGGCTCACTTCCGCGCGCGGCTTCCCTTCTTCGACGCGCCTCTGTTCGCAGACTTCTTCGCGGCAGAACCCTTCTTCAACGCGCCGCCCTTCTTCGCGCCGCGCGCCGCGCCCGCTCTCTTCCCGCTCGCAGACTTCGCCGCGCCCTTCTTCGCGCCGCCTTTCGCACCCTTCTTGCTTGCGCCGCCCTTCGCGGCCTTGCCCGCGCCGCCCTTCGTCGCGCCCTTCTTAGCCGCGCGCTTCGCGCCACTGGCCGCGCCCTTCTTCGCGCTCCGCTTTGCGCCCTTCTTCGCGCCGCGCTTCGAGCCGACGGCTGCGTGCTTCGTCCCCTCGCCGCGCTTCGCACGCAGCCGCTCGACCTTCCTGTGGGCCGCCGCTTCGACCTGCCTGATGCGCTCGGCGACGTTCTGCGGCGCGTTCGGCTCCGCGGCCCCGTGCAAACCCTCGGCATACCCGCCTTCGGGCCGCGCGTGCTCCTGCTCTTCCATCTCGCCCTTGCTCCGGTCGAACTCGAACTCGTTCAAAGAGCCGCCGCCGATCTTGTACTGATCCTGAACTTCCGCCCTGTCCTTCGGCATCTTCCCTCCTCACAGGGCGGCCCGCTTGACACCGCGCGCCGCCGCTTCGTATATTTTTCAACGCTCAGCCACCTTAGCTCAGTTGGTAGAGCAGTCGATTCGTAATCGACAGGTCTGGAGTTCGAGTCTCCAAGGTGGCTCTACAAATTTTAGTTGCCGTATGGCTGTTGACGCAGTTATACGGCAATTTTCTTTAACTCTCAATCTGCAACGGAAACCCTCGCTTGGGCCGCTCCCACGAGCTGAAGGAATTGACCGCCCGCCGACGGCGGCTCTACAATCGCGCTTCCGTCCGTTTGAGTTGACTCGCATGTCAGCAGGCCGCCCGTCCTTCCTTTCAAACCTCTTGCGCCGACGCTACTGGGCGCTGGCCTTCGGGCTGACGCTGGCGGTGTGGGTCGGCGTCGCGCTGGTGATGCGCCCTCTGCGCGGGGCGGGCGGCGGCTACGAGGAGAACCCTTACGGGCTGACGACTTCGCTTGAGAACCGCGCGCTCGACCTCCTCTTCCAACTGCGCGACGCGCGACGCCCAGACCTGCGCCGTCGCGGACTCAATGAACCGATCACGATCATCGCCATTGACGAGAAGGCCATCCACGACTCGAACGTGCGTTTGCAGAAGTGGCCGCGCGAGTGGTACGCGCGCCTGATTGACCGTGCGCGCGAGGGCGGCGCGCGCGTCGTCGGCCTCGACCTTTACCTCTCGGAGGAGGGCGGCACGAGCGCAGAGGAGAAGGCCGGCGACCAGACGCTCGCCGACTCGATTGCCGCCACGGACAACATCGTCCTCGCGCAGAAGCTCGAAGCGGGCGGCACGCCCGCCATCGTGCCGCTCGAAGAGTTCTCTGACGGCGCGACCGCCGTCGGCTTCGTTGACCTGCCGCACGACAGCGACAGCGCCATCCGCTCGACGATGCTCGTCCGCGGCACAAACAGAGAGGGCGAGCAGGCGCAGTTCAGCTTCGCCGCGGCGCTGGCGCAGCTCTACTCCGGCGACGAGCTGAAGGCGGACACAGACTACTCCTTCCGGCTCGGCCCGCGCGTGCTACCTCTGCGCACAGACCTTTCGATGCAGCTCGACTTCCGCGGGCGCACGCCCGCCTTCCGCACCGTCTCGGCGGCAGACATCCTCTTCGACAAGGACGCGCAAATACCTGAAGACCTCTTCCGCGACCGCATCGTCATCATCGGCGCGACCAATAACGACGCGCCCGACCTCTTCTTCACGCCCTTCTACGAGCCTTCGGCCCTGGCGCGACTCTTCGACCGCAACCTCCCCGTCATCCCCGCGCGCGTGCCCGGCGTCGAGCTGCACGCGACCGCCGCGGCCACGATGCTCTTCGGTCGCGCGCTCAACAGGCCCGGCTACGGCTGGCAGCTCGCGCTCGTGCTCCTGGCGCTCGCGCTCGCGTCGCTTCCGGTCTTCTACCTGCGCGCCTTCCTCGCCTTCGCCTGCGTCGCTTGTATAGCCGTCGCGCTTCTCGCCGTCTCGATGTGGGCGTTCGACGCGCGGGGTTTGATACTGCCGCTGGCGAGTTCGTGGCTCGCCGTGGGCGTCTTCGCGCCGGTGGGCTTCGCGCTGCGCTACGCGCACGAGCGCGCCGTGCGCGAGGAGAAGGAGGCCGAGCGCGCGCAGATCATGGACATCCTCTCGCGCTGCGTCTCGACGGAGGTCGCCGAAGAGCTTTGGCAGCGCCGCGATCAGGTCGCTTTGGGCGGCGAGTCGCGCGTCGTCACAGTCGTCTTCACGGACATCCGCGGCTTCACAACTCTGTCGGAGTCCGCGAAGTCGTCCGCCGAAGTCGTCACCTGGCTCAACGACTACTTCAGCCGGATGCACAAGATCATCAGCTTCTACGGCGGCCATATCAACAAGTACATCGGCGACGGCCTGATGATCGTCTTCGGCGCGCCCGTCGACCGCGGCGCAAAATTGGAGGCGCGCGCTGCCACGCTCTGCGGCCTCAAGATGCTCGAAGAGGTCGCGCGCATGAACCGGGAGTGGGAGGGCACGGGCCGCCCGCACATCGCCATCGGCGTCGGCATCCACACGGGCGAGGCCACCTGCGGCGTGGTCGGCGCGCCGGGCCGCCTCGAATACACGGTCATCGGCGACACGGTGAACCTCGCCTCGCGCCTCGAATCAACGACGAAGGAGGCCGGCGTGCCTCTCCTGGTGAGCAGCGCGACCGCCGCGCTGCTCGGCGTCGACTACGAGACCGAGCCGCTCGGCGACGTGAAGGTCAAGGGCAAGACCGAGAGCACTTCGGTCTTCACCGTCAGGCCGCGCAGCGCCGCCAAAGAGACGCACGCCGCGGCGCTCGCAGGCAACTGAGCGCGAGGCCGTCGCCGTCTGAACACTGTCTCGGTCAACCGGAAAGCGAGCTTGAAAATTTAGAAGCGAGTTTGAACATTTAAAGGGGTCAGCCATCATGCTCAAGACATTCTCGCGCGCCGCACTCTCCGCCGCCTTCGCGCTGCTCGTGTCGGCGGCGCTCGCGCTCTGCCTCGCGCCCGCGGCGTCGGCGCAGCAGCAGCAGCAACAGCAGAACCAGCAACAGCAGCAACAGCAGCGCGCCCAGAAGAAGAAGCTCCAGGCCAGCTCAAACTTCGCGCAGTACGCGGGCCGCGACGCTTCGAACCGCCTCATCGCGGGCGGGGCCACGCGCGGCATGGTCGCCGACGAGGCCGCGCAGCTCAGCCAGAAGGGGCAGGACGCTTACGAGGCCGGCAAGTACGACGAGGCGGTCGCCGCCTTCAAGCGCGTGACCGAGCTGAAGCCGACGGACGCCCGCGCCTTCTACCACCTCGGCGTCTCACACGAGACCGCGGGCCACTACAAGGAGGCCGTCGAAGCCTACCGCCAGGCCGCCGCGCTCGCCGAACGCGTGGAGATCAAGGCCATCTCGTTTTACAACATGGGCAACTCCTACGCCGCCGACAGCCAGCCGAAGGAGGCCGCCGAAGCCTACAAGCAGGTCATCGCGCTCGTGCCCGACCAGCCGGTCGCGCACTACAATCTGGCGCTCGCCTACGCCGCCGCCGGCCAGTATGAAGAGGCCGTCGCCGAGTTCAAACAGGCCATCAAGCTCAAGGCCGACTACGCCGAAGCCGAGTTCAACCTCGGCATCACCTACGGCAACCTCGGACGCTTCGACGCCGCCGCCGAAGCCTTCAAGCGCGCCGCGCAGCTCAAGCCCGACTACGCAGAGGCGCACTTCAACCTCGGCCTCGCAGACCTTGCGCTCGACGACAAGGCCGGCGTGCAGTCGGAGATCAAGACCCTTGAGACGCTCAACAAGACGCTTGCCGCCAGGCTCAAAAGCCTGAGCCAGTAGGCTCGCGTGCACGCTAGAGACCAAAGACAAAGGACTCAAAACAACTTGTCCCCCGACACGCACACACTTCGCCGCGCCGACGCCCCGACAACCCTTCGGAAAATTTTCAAAAGGGGCGCGCTCATCGCGCTCCTCTTCGCCGCGGCCTCTCTCGCGCCGCACGCCGCGCGCGCACAGGCCGCGCAACAGAAGCTTCGCATCACGACCGCTTCGGGCGTGCGCGTGCGCACGCAGCCGGAAACGGGTGCCGCCGAGACGGCGAAGCTTCCGGTCGGCGTCGTCGTCTCGGAGCTTGAGCGCTCGCCGCAGAAGGCGAAGGTCGGCGCGAGCGAAGACTACTGGTACCAAATCTCCACGCCCGAAGGCGCGCGCGGCTGGGTCTTCGGCGGGCTGACCGCGCCGTTCGACGCCGCGCGCCGCGAAGAGATTTACCAATCAATCGCCGACGAGCGGCTCGCCAACAAGTCAGCCTCCTTCGCAGACCTCGTAGACCTCGTGCGCTTCCTCGACCGCGCGACGAAAGAGGCGACGCGGCGCGACGCCGCCGCCGGCCTGGAGTTCGCGCGCCTCTCCGCGCTCGCGCGCTCGCTCGCGGCCATCCCCGCGGATCAGCACGAGAACCCGACCTACAAGCAGTGGACGAACGAGCGCGACAAGGAGGTCGTCTACAGCGAGCCTTCCGGCCAGTGGTACGTGCGCGCAGAACTGCTCTGGGACTTGCAGAAGAAGTATCGAGACCTGCCCGTCGGCGAGCGCATCGCCTGGGAGGCAGCTGAGACGCCCCTGCCCGGCGAATGCGAGGGTGACCTCGGCTGCACGCTCTACTACGCCTCCGCGACCCACGGCAACTACCTGAAGCTCTACCCGCGCGGCCCGCACGCCGCCGCGGCACTCTCGCACCTGGCCGAAACCTTCAAGTACGTGACCGACGACATCCGCGGCACCGAGCACGTCTACCAGGTTCCGCCCGAAGAGAAGGCCGACTTCAAGAAGACCGTGGCGACGCTGCGCGAGCAGCTCAACGCCGCCGCGTCGCCCGAGGCGGCGCAACTGCTCAGGCAGCTCGAAGAGATCGCGCGCCACTTCGGCTGAGCCGGCGGAAACTTTCGGCTTGACTGCGCGGCGGAATTCAAATAAAACCCGGCAGGCTCTAACATCTTTCAGATTTCGGAGGCTGGGTTTGGGACGTGCTCAAAGAATTCCGAGAGTTCATCGCGCGCGGCAACGTGATTGACCTGGCGGTGGCCGTGGTCATCGGCGCGGCCTTCGGCAAAATCGTCACCTCGCTCGTCGAGGGCATCGTCATGCCGCCCATCGGGCTGATACTCGGCAAGGTTGACTTCGCGAGCATGTTCTACGTGCTCGACTCCTCAAAGGGCGTGCCCATCTCACTCCCGGACGCAAAGGCCAAGGGCATCCCCGTCGTCGCCTACGGCCAGTTCATCAACGACATCATCAACTTCCTCATCATCGCCTTCGTCATCTTCCTCATCGTCCGGCAGTACAACCGGCTCAAGAGCAAGCAGCCGACCGACAAAGCCCCGACGACGAAGGATTGCCCCTACTGCCTCTCCACCATCCCGCTCAAGGCCACGCGCTGCAAGGAGTGTACGAGCGAGCTTCAAGCGGCCTGACTTCCTGAAGGATGAAGGATGAATTAGTAGACAGGAGCCAGCATAAAGGCAACTGCTTTTCTACTGACTACTGGCTCCTGTCTACTAATTCATCCTTCATCCTTCCGCCTTCATCCTTTTTCCTGCCCGGCGGCCCTCCTGTTTTAAACTAAAGCCCGACCGCTCGACCGAACACACTTTTCGGAGGTTCTGCATGGCCGAACGCAAAGGCATCTTCCAGGAATTCCGCGACTTCATCGCGCGCGGCAACGTCATAGACCTCGCCGTCGGCGTGATGATCGGCGCGGCCTTCAACAAGATCGTGACCTCGCTCGTCGAGGGCGTGCTCATGCCGCCCATCGGCCTCATCACAGGCCGCATAGACTTCGCCAGCCACTTCGTCGTCCTCGACTACTCGAAGGGCACGCCGAAAACTCTCGCCGAGGCGAAGGCTCTGAGCGTCCCCGTCATCGCCTACGGGCAGTTCATCAACGACATCATCAGCTTCCTCGTCGTCGCCTTCGTCATCTTCTTCATCGTCAAGCGCGTCAACCGCCTCTGGAGCGGCGAGCCTGCCGAGTCGGAGAAGCCGACGACCAAGGACTGCCCCTTCTGCGTCTCCGCCATCCCCGCCAAAGCCACGCGCTGCCCCGAATGTACGAGTCAGCTTCAGCCGGCGTGACAAAAGCAAACGAAGAGGAGGGCGACAGGCACAAGCTCCTGCCGCCCTCCTCTTAGCAACCCGACGCCGAACTACGACTCCTCTTCCGTCTTTCCTTCGCCCTTTGATGTCGACAGACGCCGCTCGAATCGCAGCAACTCGTTCTCTAACCGGAGCACTATCTTCTCGCGCTCGTGCTCTTCTTTTTCGGCGACCCGATGAATCTCGTAAGCCAGACGCTCGACCGCCCTCGTCAAGTCTCGTACTTCCCGCCGCAAGTCTTTAATCTCATCTCGATTTCTCTCCACGTCCTGAGCCAGAAGCAAAAGCCGCTTCGCCGTGTCGAGAATGCGCTTCCACATGGCCTTACGCGGCTTTCAGTCTCGCCAGGATTTCTCGCGTTTCAGATTTCAAGCGGTCAATCTCTTCCTGGTCGTTCTCCATCCGTTTTCTGACACGATCAATCTCCGCAATGCACTCATCAACTGCCGCTCTGAGATCGGCGTGCTCGGCATCGGGTGGGTCGAAAGTTGTGGTATTGCTCATATCAATCTACCTCTGGTCACATTTTAGCCGCTATTTTGCGACAGCTCAATCGGGTTTCACTCATGCTCAAGATGCCGGGCGCAGAAGGCCGCGGAAGATGCCCTGGACGGCGACCTTCGAGGCGTGCAGGCGGATGGGCGCGTGCTGCGAGTTGGCGGGTCGGAGTTCGACTTCGGTGCCGAAGCGGTAGAGCCGTTTGAGTGTGGCGCGCGCGCCTTCGACTAAGGCGACGACGATCTCGCCGTCGCGCGCCTCCGTCCGGTTCTCGATGAGCGCGATGTCGCCGTCGCAGATGTGTTCGTCGATCATCGAGTCGCCGGCCACGCGCAGGGCGTAGACGCGATTAGGGCGGACGGGTCCGAGGAGGAAGCGCGGCACGGTGATGCTCTCGCGTTCTTCGGTCGTGTCGATGGGCGAGCCGGCGGCGATGCGGCCCAGCAGAGGCACCTCGCAGGTCGAGTCTACGTCAACCTCTTCGTGCTGCACGGTGAGGCCGAACGCGCCGTCGTTGCGGTGGCGCGAGACGAGGCCGCGCCGCTCCAGAGCCTCGATGTGCTTGGCGATGGTCGCCTTCGAGGAGACGCCGAAGTGGCGTGCGATCTGCGCGTAGGAAGGCTCGTAGCCGTGGCGCTCGATGAAGCGCGTGATGTATTCGAGTATATCCTTCTGCCGCTGTGTGCGGGGCTGCATAGACAAAAGACTCCTTGTGAGCGTCGGCGGAAACGGGCGGGGGGTTGTCGCTCGAACTTGCTGCGCGATTGTACGGGCGCGCGGACGAAAGCGTCAAGAGCAAGGATGAAAGGGTGTTGGGTTTTAGGTGTTGGGTGCTGGTTTCTGCTTACCAGCACCCAGCACCCAACACCTAAAACCCTTTCCTTACTTCTTCGAGTAGCGACCGAGCGTGTTGGGGAAGACGATGATGCCGGAGGGGATGTCGGCCATCTTGACCTTGTTCGCGCCGGTGAGGATGTCTTTGGCCTTGAGGCCGTAGAGCGCCTCGTTGAGGTTGTTGTCGGGGTTGATGACGCCGCCTTTGAGTTCGAGGCCGGCGAAGAGGCCCTTGCTGCGCGAGTAGGAAAGTATCCCGGCGTCGAGCCGGATGTTCGTGGA
>JALZHC010000059.1:0-1730 GCA_030914105.1 Acidobacteriota bacterium | reverse complement strand
ATTTCGAGTTTATCGCCGAGCAGCCCCCGGAGCGCGTCCTCGTTCATAAACAGCAGCACGAGGTCGGTCTTGGCCGCGCCGATCTGGAGGCCGATGCTCGCGCCGCCCATCTTGAAGAAGGCGGGCGCGCTCCAGCCGCCCGTGATGCGCCGGCTGATGAGGCCGCTCCCTCCGCGACCGCCGACGCCGAGTCCGGCCTTGAGCATGCCCGGAAAGACCGCGACCGCCTCGGCCTTGTCGAGCAGAGTCTTCGGGATCGAGCGCTCCGGCGTGCCCATGACCTGCTCGAAGACGCGCGCGGCACTCTCCGCCTTCTTCGAGGCGTCCTTCAACTGCTTCGGGCTGGCGGTCGTCTCAGGCTTGGTGGCCGTGCGCTGGCGCTGCTCGGTCTGCGGCGTCGGCTGCGGCTGTTGCGTCTGCGGCTGATTCGTCTGCCGCGCCGCGGCCGCCGGGGGGAGAGACAGTGCCGCGGCGGCGAGCGCGCACGCCGCGAGGGTCTTGCGGGTCGAAAGCTTCATGCGAAAGTCTCCTTTATGAATTGGCGCGCCGGCCGGTTTGGAGAAAGAGACTGGCCGCGCCGTCTCTCATCAATGCGGCTGACGCACGGAGTAGCGCGCGAGCGCGAGCGGGAAGGCGCGCACCTGCGTGGGCACGGGCGTGTCCGTCTGGCTCGCGATCAGCTCCGAACCCTTTTTACCATAGAACGCTTCGTTGAGGTCGTTGTCCGGCGTGATGGCGACGCCCTTGAGCGAGAGGCCCGCGAAGAGACCCTTGCTGCGCGAGTAGGTGAGTATGCCCGCGCTCAGACGCGGGTTCGTCGAAGCGCCCGCCGCGCGCCCGACCGGCCCCGCCGTGGCCTCGGCCTCGCCGCCGATCTCAAACTTGTCCTTCATCAGACCGCCGAGCGCGTCGCCGTTCATAAAGAGCAGCACGTAGTCGGTCTTCGACGCGCCGATCTGCGCGCCGAAGCTTCCGCCCGCGAGGTTGTAGAAGATGGGCGCGCCCCACTGACGCTTCTGCGTCCGACGGCTGATGACGCAGTCGCCCTTGCGACCGCCGACGACGAACGCAGCCTTCAAGACTCCGGGGCAGACGGCGACGGCCTCCGCGCCTTCCAGAAGCTCGCGCGGGATGGCCTTGTCCGCCACGCCCATGATTTGATTCAGCACCGCCGCCGCGTCGTTCGAGTGGCGCGCGGCGTCGGCCGCCCTCTGCCTCACGAACCGGCCCGCCTTCTGCGCCGACGCGGGCACGAAACACAGGCACACGCACGCGCACGCCGCGAGCACACACACACGGATTCTCTTTAACAAACTCATCGACACTTCCCTCCTTCATTATCATTTCAAAGACGAGATGAAACCTCTATCCTTCAATGACGAGATGAACCCTTTCCGGCCGCGCGTTGTCCGGTCTCGTCGGCGCGTCGCCCGAAGCGGCGCAGCCGCAGGCTGTTCGTCACGACCGAGACGGACGAGAGCGCCATTGCCGCGCTCGCGTAGATGGGCTTGAGCGTCCAGCCCAGGACGGGGTAGAACGCGCCCGCCGCGAGCGGGATGCCGAGCGTGTTGTAGACGAAGGCCCAGAAGAGGTTCTGCTTGATAACGCGCATCGTCTGGCGCGAGAGCGCGATGGCCGTCACCACACCGCGCAGAGAGCCGCCGACGAGCGTCACGTCCGCCGCCTCGATGGCGATGTCCGTGCCCGTGCCGACGGCGATGCCCACGTCC
>JALZHC010000467.1 GCA_030914105.1 Acidobacteriota bacterium | reverse complement strand
GAGAGCGCGCCGGACGCGCCGGCGAGGCCCGCGAGCGACTCGATGCGGCAGGCCGTCAGGACTCCGCCGCTCAACGTCCAGACGACGGCAGTGCCGCCCCACGCCATGCACTTGAGAAAGCTCCGGCGCGAGGTTCCGCCTTCGACGCCGGAGTCCGTCTGCGCTTCACGCGCGCCGCCCTTCGCATCACGCGCGTCGTCCGCGCCTTTGAAAACATCCGTCATCTCTCTCCTCCTGTCCGATTCCCGTCTGCCGGGATGAAGCTCGCGCGCCGCGCGCGCTCACCTGACCGTGACGCGGCCCTTCATGTGCGGGTGAAGCGTGCAGTAGTATTCATAGTCGCCCTTGTCTCTGAAGACGAAGGAGAACTCTTCGCCTGTATCGAGCGCGCCGGAGTTGAAACGCTTGTCGGTGTCAGTCGCCGTGTGTGGGTCTGTGTCGCGGTTGACCCAGGTCACTTTTGTGCCGGCGGCGACCGACAGGCTGGCCGGGCTGAAGGCGAAGTTCTCGATGATGACACGCGCTTCGGTCGCATGAGCTGACCCGCCCGCGCCCGCCGCAGTCTGTGTCGAGTCGCCGGGCGACTGCGACGAGACGTTCTTCGTCGCGGGCGTTTCAGTCTTCGAGGCTTCGGCCTTCGGCGTTTCAGTCTGCGTTGTCTCGCCCGCCGGTCTTTGAACGTCGCCCGCCTCTCTTCGCCCGTCGCCGGCTTGCGCGCGCGAGCCCGCGGAGCATCCCGCCAGCGGCGCGGCCAACAACGCCGACGCCGCCACAAACAACGCCGCCTTTGAAAGTCTCGACCTCATCTTTTCTCCCTCAGCTACTCGGCGCGTCTGAACTCACGCCCCGCGCCTTTCCGAACTCGCGCCCCGCACCGTTCGTTTGTCATTACTGCCGGAGTCGTCGGAAAATTCCCAAAATCTTTTTCGCGCGCGCGGGAATAAAAGAGGCGCGCGCGCGGTCTTGCATTAGAGGCCGAAGTCATTGAACGCGGAGCGAACGGCGACGGGCGGAAGGCGCGCTTGCAGGAAAAGGACGCACTCAAAAATTTCGAGCGGCTGATGCTGCCGCACCTCGACGCGGCGCACAACCTCGCGCGCTGGCTGACGCGCAACGACGCGGACGCCGAGGACGTTGTGCAGGAGGCGTTCCTGCGCGCCTTCAAGTTCTTCAACACCTTCCGCGGCAGCGACAGCCGGCGCTGGCTGCTCGCCGTCGTCCGCAACACATGCTTCACGTGGCTGCGGCAGAACCGCGCGGGCGAGCTTTTGCAAGCGGGCGACGGCGAAGACGTCGAGCTGATCGAGGGCCATGAGGACGACCCCGAAGAGACGCTCGCGCAGAGCGACGAGCGCGAACAGCTTCGGC
Source organism: Acidobacteriota bacterium (assembly GCA_030914105.1). Lineage (GTDB taxonomy): Bacteria > Acidobacteriota > Blastocatellia > Pyrinomonadales > Pyrinomonadaceae > QHXN01. Next base: position 2,781 of record JALZHC010000467.1, on the reverse strand, counting down.
GGGCCATCGAAGAGCTGCCCGCGGAGTTCCGCGAGGTCATCGTCCTGCGCGAGCTGGAAGGGATGAGCTACAGGGAGATCGCCTCGGTCGCCTCCGTGCCGGTCGGGACGGTGATGTCGCGGCTTGCGCGCGCGCGTCGGAGGCTCCGGCGGAGTCTCACGCCGCCTGCGCGGAAAGGGGGCGCACATGGAGTGTGAGGACGTTCGCGGGCTGGTTCACGGCTACCTTGACGGCGAGATGGATTTGGTCAAGAGCCTGGAAGTTGAGCGGCACATGCGAGAGTGTGAAGAGTGCGGGCGCGAGTTGCGCGAGCAGACGGCCCTGCGGCTGGCGATCAACCGGGACATCCCTTACTTCGACGCGCCGCCCGCGCTTCGCAGACGCGTGCGCGCCTCTCTGCGCCACGCACACAAAGCGGAGACTTCGGGCGCGCGCTTCAACTGGCGCTGGCTGCTCGCCTTCGCGTCGCTCGTGCTCGCCGCGGTCTTCGTCATCGCGCTGCTGCTGCCCCTGCGCTCGCGCCAAACGGGCGACGACCTGCTCGCGCAGGAAGTGGTCGCGGGCCACGTCCGCTCTTTGATGGCCGAGCACCTGACGGACGTGCCGTCTACGGACAGGCACACGGTCAAGCCCTGGCTCGACCGCCGTCTCGACTTCGCGCCGCCCGTCAGAGACCTCTCTGCCGAAGGGTTCGCGCTCGTCGGAGGCCGCCTCGACTACCTCGACCGCCGCGCCGTCGCCGCGCTCGTCTACCAGCGCCGACAGCACCTCATTAACCTCTACGTCTGGCCCTCGACGCCCGGCCAGAGTTCCGCCGAGACGGCGAAGGCGCGGCAGGGCTACAACCTCATCTCCTGGACTGACTCCGGCATGACCTTCTGGGCCGTCTCCGACATCAACGCCGACGAGCTGCGCGAATTCGTCAACGCGTTCCGCAGCGCCCGTTGAAGACCTGAGAGGATGAAGGATGAAGTAAGCAATAGAAGCCAGAAGTCAGTAGCCAGTAGCCAGCAGTTCTTTCATCGGCATGACGAGCTTCGGTATTCAGCCGGGACGCAGAAGAACGATTTTCTACTGGCTACTGGCTACTGACTACTGACTTCCCTTCATCCCTTTTGCCTTCGCCGCGCGTCTTGGTTAAGCTTCGTCTGCTTTCACAAACTTCGGAGCGGGCGGCGGAGCCTTGGGCAGAGATCAACTCGTCATTGTCGGCGGCGTCGCCGCGGGACTCGCCGCAGCGATGGAGGCGCGGCGCGCGTCCGCAGACCTCCAAGTCACAGTCCTCGAACGCACCGCCGACATCTCCTACGGCGCGTGCGGCCTGCCTTACGTCGTCGCCGGCCTCATCCCCACGCTCGAACGACTCATCCTCCACACGCCCGAATACTTCCGCGAGCGGCACGACATTGAAATAAGAACGGGCAGCGAGGCGCTCGAAATCCTTCCCGCGAAGTCCGTCCTGCGCGTGGCGGAGGGTGGCGAGGAGCGCGAGATGGGGTACGGCGCGCTCGTCATCGCCACGGGCGCGGCGGCGGTCTGCCCGCCGCTTCCGGGCCGCGAACTCGAAGGCGTCTTCGTGCTCCGGCACCTGCGCGACGGGCGGCGCATGATTCGCTTCATCGAGGAGACACGCCCGCGCACGGCGGTCGTCGTCGGCGCGGGCTACATCGGTCTTGAGATGGCTGAGGCGTTCACGGCGCGCGGCCTTCGGACGACGATAGTCGAAGCGTCCGACAAGCTGATGAGCACGCTCGGCGGGCGCGCGCGCGACCAGTTAGCCGACGAGCTGAGGGCGAACGGCGTCGAGGTTCTGTTCGGCGTGCGCGCGGTCGGCTTCGAGGGCGCGTCGGGGCGCGTCGCGCGCGTCCTCACGGAAGCGGGGCACGCGCTTGAGGCGGACATCGTTTCAATCGGCGTCGGCGTGCGGCCCGAAGTCGAGGTGGCGCGAGCGGCGGGGCTGGAGGTCGGCGAGTCGGGCGCTATCTGGACGGACGAGCGACAGCGGACGAGCGCGGCGGGCGTCTACGCGGCGGGCGACTGCTGCGAGGTCTTGCACCGCGTGTCGGGCCGGCGCGTGTGGAACCCTCTGGGGCAACCTGCGGTCAGGCAGGGCTGGGTCGCGGGCGCGAACGCGGCGCGCGGCGACTCTTCGGAGGCGCGCTACGCGGGCGTCGTCGGCACGAACGTCTGCAAGGTCTTCCGTCTTGAGGCGGCGCGCACCGGCCTCTCTCTGGACGAGGCGCGCGACGCGGGCTTCGACGCCGCGGAGACCGAGACCGAGACGCCTTCGCGCGCGGGCTATTACCCCCGCGCGGCGACGATCAAGACGCGCCTCGTCACAGACCGCGCGGGCCGCCTGCTCGGCGCGCAGATGGTCGGGCGCGAAGGTGTTGCGCAGCGCATAGACGTTTACGCCGCCGCGCTTCACGCCTCCTTGCGCGCCGACGACATCGAGAGATTTGACCTCGCCTACGCCCCGCCGTTCGCGCCGACCGTTGACCCAATCATCCGCGCCGCGCACGAGGCGATAAAGGGTCGCCGTTAAGATTGCCGTTGGAAAAAGAGAGGGCGTGCGCTCCCGAAGGAGGCACGCCCTCTCGGTTCGTCTGTTGAGTCCGGCCCTAGAGCTTCGCGAAGACGACGACGAGCGTGAAGAGCACGAGCGTCTCGATGAAGACGAGGCCGAGGATCATCATCGTCTGGATGCGCGCGCCCGCGCCGGGATTGCGTGCGACGCCCTCGGCGGCAGCGCCGGCGACGCGCGACTGGCCGATGGCGGCG
>JALZHC010000466.1 GCA_030914105.1 Acidobacteriota bacterium | reverse complement strand
CGGTTGACCGACTCGAAGAGGAAGGCCGAGAGCAGCGTCGGCGCGACCGGGCTGATGAGCGCAATCGTGAGGTAGGCTTCGGCCACGCCGAGCAGGTGGAACGTCGCCTCGCACAAAAATATCGGCAGGAAGCGCGCGCGCCTCCGCTCGTAAAAGCCGTAGAGCCGATCCTCGAAGGCCGCGACCTTCTCGCGCCGGCGCGCGTGCCCGCCGCGCCCCACGCCGCGCGACGCCGCGCGGTCGAGCGCCGCCGAAAGGAACCTCCACTGACGCCGGAGCGCGTAGGCCGCGAGCGCGAGGACGACGAACGCGCCCGCGATGATGCCGTAGCTCGAAAGCCTCAAAGTCTTCGACAGAGGGAACGCCGCAAGGAGCGCCGCCGCGCCGCACGAGATGAAGAGCGCGACCGAGACCATGTAGAAGATGTTCTCGATGGCGAGGGCCGAGACCGCCGCGACGAGCGGCACGCGCTCGCGCACGAGCGCGATCTTCGTCGGCTCGCTGACGACCAGCCCAAGCGGCACGACGTTGCCCGCCGAGTCGCCGATGAGGTAGGCGCTGAAGGCTTCGCGGAACTTGAGCCGGTGCGGCGGCTCGAAGCAGAGCGTCCACGCGAGCGCGCGCACGACGAAGCGCAGGCCGCCGAGCGCGAGGATGCCGGCGAGGCCCCAGCCGATCTTCGAGACGTTCGACCAGATTTCGCCCGGCCCCGCGCGCCAGATGAAGTACGCGAAGAGCGCCAGCCCCAGCAGCGCGAACGCCGCGCCCGCCGAAGCGAACCTGCGCGCCCCGCCCTCTGCTTTGCCACTCTGTTTCATCAAACAGCCGCCCGGACTCTCAAACCCGCTCGGTCTCCCCGCGAACGGTCACAGAAAGATACGCCATCGGCGACCACGCGACAAACCGCCGCGCCCCCTCTCAATCGAACCGCGTGCCACGCTGCGCGCACGCCGCGCGCACGCCGGCTTCGAGTGGCGGCGCGCGCTTTTAGACGCCGAAGCCGCGGGGCGACGCGGGACGTTTCCTGCTTGTGAAAGACGTTTGCTGCGCTCCGGCGATAAAGCCTCGCGCCGCGCGTCCAAGCCCTCGTCTCCTGCCGAGCGGGAGGTTGCTCCGACGCCCTTCACCAATTTTTTGTCAACTCAAGCCCGCTTTTTCTCAACTCAAGGCCGCAGGTTTTTCAAACTTCTTCGCGCCCGCGGGCATCTAAATCTTGCCTCTCGTTTCGTCTTTCGAGAACTTCCGAAGACGCTGACAGTTTTAATTGTGGCCGCCGCGCGCCGTCGCAGGACTAGACCGGTAACCGACCTTTACCAATGAGAACTTCAGGATGAAAGTCCGACGCAGCCCCTGCCTCATCGCCGCGTCCGCACTTCTCGCCTTCTCCTTCGCGCTGTCGCACGGCGTGCGTGCGACGACGAGCGCGGGAAACGTCGCGCGTGCGACGAGCGCTCGAAGCGTCGCGCGCGCCGCCAGGTCTCGCGCCGCTGTCGACGAGGCCGTCTTCGACCTGCGTGACTTCGGCGCGGTCGGCGACGGCTCGACCGACGACGGCCCCGCGCTGCAACACGCGCTCGACGCGCTGGCCGAAGCGGGCGGCGGCACGCTCGTCGTCCCCGAAGGCAAATACTCCATCGCCACGCCGGTCGCCAAAGACTTCACGGGCCTCGCCTCTTCCGTGACGATCAGGGGCGTCGAGTCCGCGACCACAGTTGACGTTAACGCCGCGCCGAAGTATCTGACCGCCGAGCTCGGCCTCGTCTCCGAGTTCTACCCCAGGACGGACGCGCAGACGGCGCTCGACATCAAGGGGCTGCAAACTCTCCTCATCAGCGACCTCGAATTCGTCGGCACGCCGGACGTTCTCATTGACGCTTCCGTCACGCTCGACATCAGCGATGTCGAGGACGCGACCGTCCGCCACTGCGAGTTCTACGGTCTGGCGACGCGCACGGCGGGCGGCGCAATCCTTCTCGCACGCCGCAGCGCGCTGCGCGTCGAGCAGACGAAGTTCCTCGGCAGCTTCGGCGCGAGCGGCAACTACACGCCCGACGTTCAGAATCTGGAGTGGAAGGGCATCAGCTTCAGCGACGTTGTGTTCGCGGACTATGGGCAGCGCTCCGACATCTACTGCAAGTGCGACTACGGCGCGACGTGGGCCTGGGTCAACGTCGGGAACGCAGCGGCCACGACGCCGCTCTCGCCGCGCCGCGAGGTCGTCTTCCGCAATCTCTTCCTCGACGAGGGCGGCTACGTCGGTCTGTCGAGCCTGCCCACCTGGTTCCAGCCGCCAACCGCACCCATAGACCTGCTCTACGTCACGGGCCTTCGGATGAACGTCTCGAACTTTGGGACGACCGGAAACTACTTCGAGAACGTGGGAAGCATGCTCATCGAAGACGCGCAGTACGGCTGGAGCCACAACGCAGGCTCGGCCATCGGGCTGCACGGCGTCGGCAGCGCCATCATCTCGCGCGCGTCGCTGACGGACGCCGCCACGGTCATCACCGCCGACGCCGCCACCGGCTCGCTCACCGTCATCAACTCCACTTACGCCTACCTCGACTCGCAGGCGCAGACAAACAGAGAGATCACCACCGAACAGCCGGACGGCGATCCGGTTCTCTACGTCCGCGAGCAGTTCGCCGCGGCGCTGGGCCGCGACCCGGACGCCGCGGCACACTTCTACTGGTCGAGCCTCCTGCTCCAGTGCGGCGACGACGCGGACTGTTTCGACCGCCGCCGCCTCGGTCTGCTCTCCTACCTCGGCCAGCAGCCGCAGCCCAACTTCGCCATCGCCGGAGTAGCCTCGGACGAGAACGGCTCGCCGCTCGCGGGCGTCGCCGTCACGCTCGAAGGCTCGCAGTCGGCGGCGACCGAGACGGGCGCGGACGGCTCCTACCGCTTCGCCAACCTCCCGACGAGCGGCGTCTACACCGTCAACGCCGCCGCGCCGCGCCACTACACCTTCGCCTCGCCGTCCGCGACCTTCACGACGCCGCCCGCAGACGTGCGCGCCGACTTCGCGGCCACGCTCAAACGCCACCAGATCAACGGCCAGCTCACGGACGAGCAGGGCCGAGCGATAGCCGGCGCGACCCTGACGCTCTCCGGCTCGCAGTCGGGCGTGACGACCACGGACGACGAAGGCAACTACTCGTTCCCAGACCTTCCCGAAGGCGCGGGCTACACCGTCACGCCTTCGAGCGCGCTCTACAGCTTCGCCGTCGCCTCGCAGACCTTCGACGACCTGAGCGCCGACGCCGAAGCCTCCTTCGCCGGCACTTCCCTCTTCCACACGCTCGGCGGGCGCGTGGTCGGCGCGGCGGGCGCGGGCCTGCCCGGCGTCGTCGTCACACTCTCCGGCGCGCGCTCGTCAACGACGAGCACCGACGCCGACGGTAACTTCTCTTTCGCAGACCTCCCGCGCGGCGCGACCTACACCGTCACGCCCTCGCTGCGCTTCTACGCGTCCGCCCCCGCCTCGCAGACCTTCGACAACCTGAGCGCCGACGCCGTCGTCGTCTTCAACCTGTCGCTGGCCACGCACACGGTCGGCGGACGCGTGACGGAGAACGGCGCGGGCCTGGGCGGCGTGACCGTGACGCTTTCGGGCGCGAAGTCTGCGACCGCCGCGACCGACGCCGGCGGCAACTACTCTTTCACGAACCTCAAGGCGGGCGCGAGCTACACGGTCGCGGCCTCGAAGACTCACTACACTTTTGCGTCTTTATCACAGACCTTCGACGGCCTCGACGCAGACGCGCGCGCCGACTTCGCGGCCACGCTCAAACGCCACCAGATCAACGGGCGCGTGTTGAGGCAGGACGGCACGGGGCTGGCGGGCGCGACCCTGACGCTCTCCGGCTCGCAGTCTTCCACGACGACGACCGACTCCGGCGGCGGCTTCTCCTTCACGAGCCTCGGCGACGGCGGCAGTTACACCGTCACGCCCGCCGTCGCCAACTACACCTTCGCGCCGACCTCAAAGACTTTCGACGACCTCGGCTCAGACCAGGCGGTCGCCTTCGCCGGCACGCTCAACAAGTACACGGTCGGCGGCCAGGTCAGGGACTCTTCGGGCAAGCCGCTCGCGGACGTGACGCTCGCGCTCGCGGGCGCGCAGAGCGCGACCGCCGCGAGCGACGCCGACGGCAACTACT
>JALZHC010000058.1 GCA_030914105.1 Acidobacteriota bacterium | reverse complement strand
CAGCTCCACCGCGCGATGGAGCTGATCGAGCGCGAGGGGCGCGGCGCAATCGTCTACCAACTGCAAGAGGGGCGCGGCATCGGCATCATTAACAAGATTCGCGCCTACGCCCTCCAGGACGAGGGCGCCGACACCGTCGAGGCCAACGAGCGGCTCGGACTCGCCGTTGACCTGCGTGAGTACCGTCAATGCGCCGAAGTCCTCTTCGACCTCGGCCTCTGCCAGGTGCGCGTGATGTCGAACAACCCTCTGAAGCTACAGGCGATGGAGGAGGCGGGATTACGTGTGGTCGAGCGCGTCGGGTTAGAAGTCGAGCCGCCCGACGCCGCCGTCCACTACCTGCGCACGAAGAAGGAGAAGCTCGGACACCTGCTCGACCTCATCGAGTAGACGGGCCACGCGCCCGAACCCCGCCGGACTAGACGCGCCCTTTGCGCACGCCCCTGCAAGCCCACGGCCCGGAGGCGAGCGCGGGCGCTTCTCTTTCCCCAGCCCCCTCCAAAAAATTAGACGCGCCGATTCATTTTTTTGGATATAATCTGCGCGCTCCGCCCGCAGCCCGCCCAGAAAACATTGAAAAGCCTTCGCGCGACTCGGCAGTCGCGGGTGGAACGGCAGTTGCCAAACTGTTTTCTCCATCATCTGACCTCGCGCGGGAGGGTTTCGCCGCGCGGAGTCTCCTTTAATCGTTCTTCGCTTTCATCAGGTCTGACCAGAGAGTTCGGGCGGTCTCGGTCGTCGGCGTCGAAGCCGCGCGTTGTGACCACCGAGCCGCCGGAGGTTTCCGGCTCTACTTTCCGCCCCGCACGGGCGGACAAACTACACGGGCATGAACCATCCTGCTGCCGGCAAGCGCGCCGCTATGCTCCAGCCGCCGGGCCGCGCAGGTCACACCACTCAGCTTTAGGAGGGAACGATGATAAGACCCACATCCAGCGGGAGGGGCACGCTAACAGCCCTTCTCTGCTCCCTGCTCCTGTGCCTGCTCGCCGCCGTGGCGGCCTCGTCCCAGACCGGCTCTTCGACGACGGTGCGCGGCACGGTCACAGACCAGCAAGGCAACGTCGTCACCGGCGCGAACGTCACGCTCTCGAACCCCGAAACCAACTTCGCGCGCACGCAGACGACGAACGATAGCGGTGCCTTCGTCTTCGACCTCATCCCGCCCGGAACCTACCGCGTCGAGGTCGAGGCCAAGGGCTTCAAGAAGTCGGTCACGACCGACGTGCGCGCCCTCATCGCCAAGCCGACGGAGATCAACGTGGCGCTCGAAGTCGGCACGGTCACCGAGGCCGTGACCGTCTCGGCCAACACGAGCGAAGTGCTCCTCAACACGCAGGACGCCACGCTCGGCAACAACTTCGTCTCGCAGCAGATCACGCAGCTCCCCTTAGAGGCGCGCAACCCCATCTCGCTCCTGACGCTCCAGCCCGGCGTCACGCGCCAGGGCAACGTCACCGGCGCGCGCAGCGACCAGTCGAACATCACGCTCGACGGCGTGGACATCAACGAAGCGCAGACCAACTCGATCACCGACCCCGTGCTGCGCCTCAACAGCGAGGCCGTCGAGGAGTTCCGCGTCGTCACCACTAACGCCAACGCCGCCCAGGGTCGCTCCTCCGGCGCGCAGATTTCGCTCATCACCAAGAGCGGCACCAACAAGTTCCACGGCGCGCTCTTCGAGAACCATCGCAACACCATCTTCACGGCCAACGACTTCTTCAACAACCGCTCCGGCATCGCGCGCCCGAAGCTCCTGCGCAACACCTTCGGCGGCGCTCTGGGCGGCCCCATCAAGCATGACCGCTTCTTCTTCTTCTACAGCTACGAGGGGCGGCGCGACGCCAGCCAGGCCGCCGTCACCGCGCGCACCGTCCCGCTCCCCAGCCTCGGTCGCGGCGAGGTGAAGTTCGTCGGCTGCCCGCCGGGCGTCTCGCCCTGCACCTCGGCTAACTCGCAGGTCATCACGCTCAATGCGGCGCAGCTCAACGCGCTCTTCCCGACCGTCGGGCTGAACCCCGTGGCGCTCAGCGTCCTGGCTGGCGCGGCCAGCCGCTACCCGGCCAACTCGCGCGGCGGCGACGGCCTCAACAGCGGCGGCTTCATCTTCAACGCCTCGACGCCCGTCCGCTTCAACTCGCACCAGCTCCGGCTCGACTACAACCTGACGAAGAACGGCAAGCAGCAAATCTTCTTCCGCGGCAGCTACCAGAACGACACGCAGCCGACCAGCTTCACCAACCCGCAGCAGTTCCCCGACACGCCGCTGCGCCAGCGCTGGTATCACCCTTACGGCTACGTCATGGGCCACACGTGGGTCGTCAACAACCACACGACGAACACCTTCCGCTACGGCCTGACGCGGCTCGCCCTGAGCGACCTCGGCGACCTCGGAGCCAACGACATCTTCTTCCGCTTCGTCTACACGCCGACCACCGAGTCCTTCTCCACCACGCGCGTCAACCCCGTCCACAACTTTACGGACGACTTGTCTTGGATCAAGGGCAACCACGCTACGCAGTTCGGCACCAACATCCGCATCATCCGCAACCGCCGCACCGAGTTCGGCGCGGCCTTCGACCAAGCGCTCACCAACCCGCTCTTCTACCAGTCGTCGGGTAACGTCCTGATCACGCCGATCACGGGCGCGGGCTACACCGTCACGAGCAATGCCGACGACCTCAAGGCGGCGCTCGCCGCCGTCATCGGTCGCTTCTCGCAGTACACGGCCCGCTTCAACTTCGACCTCACGGGCCAGCCGCTCAAGGCCGGCTCGCCCGTCTTCCGCAACTGGGCCACGGAGGAGTACGACGTCTACGGGCAGGACACCTGGAAGGTGCGCCAGAACCTGACCGTCACCTACGGCCTGCGCTACGGCCTGGGTAAGCCCGTCTACGAGAAGCAGGGCTACATGGCCGCGCCCAACATCCCCTTGGGCGAATACCTGCGCCGCCGCATCGAGGCCGCCTCGCAGGGCATCAACTACACCGAGCCGATCATCGTCAACAAGACCGACCACCTCTACAACTGGGACAAGAACAACTTCCAGCCGCGCGTCGGCGTCGCTTGGTCGCCCGACTTCGGCAAGAACTGGTTCGGTCGCCTCGTCGGACGCCACGGCGACAGCGTCCTGCGCGGCGGCTTCGCCATCACCAACGACTACTTCGGCGAGCAGCTCGCCGTCACCTTCAACTCGCAGAACCAGCTCGGATTCTCCTCGGCGCAGACGACCTCGGCCAACAGCTTCAACGTGACGACGCGGCCCGCGCCGCTCTTCACGGGCCTGGGCCAGGACGTGCGCGGCCTGCCGCTCATCACCGTCCCCGGCGCGCTCACCTTCCCGCAGCAGCGCTCGTCGAACAACTCCCGCCGCATCGAGAGTTCGCTCGACTCGACGCTCACGACGCCGGTCAACTACAGTTGGAACTTCTCCTACGAGCGCAAGCTCCCGAAGGGCCTGGTCGTCGAGGCGGCCTACGTCGGTCGCGCCGCGCGCAACCTGCTTGCGGGCCGCGACGCCGTCCAGCCTAACCTGAACTTCACCGACACGAAGTCGGGCCAGAACTGGATGCAGGCGGCGACCATCCTTGAGATCGCGCGCGCGGCGGGCACGCCCGTCAGCCAGATCGGGCCGCAGCCCTTCTTCGAGAACCTCTACACGCCGGGCACGCTCGGCTGCGCGCTCATCGGCGGCGCGGGCTGCGCCTCGCTAACGAACACACAGGCCGTCTATCTCGACGCCCTGAACTTCAACGGCAACGACTGGACGACGACGCAGGACGACCTCGACGCCTTCAGCGGCCACCGCTACTTCTACCAGCCGCAGTACGGCGCGCTGGCCGTCTACTCGACCATCGCCTCGTCGGACTACCACGCCGGCACGCTCTCCGTCCGCGAGCGCTTCAAGGACACGCTCGTCATGGACTTCAACTACACGCTCTCGAAGTCCATGGACGACGTCTCCGGCCTCCAGACCGACGCACCGTTCACGCCCTTCATCCTCAACGCGCTCTCGCTCAAGCAGCAGCGCTCGGTCTCGGACTTCGACGTGCGCCACATCGTCAACGCCAACGCCATCTACCAGCTCCCGTTCGGCCATGGTCGCCCGCTGCTCTCCGACGCCCACGGCGTCACGGAGGCGCTGCTCGGCGGCTGGCAGCTCTCCGGCATCTTCCGCTGGAATTCGGGGCTGCCCGTGGAGACGCCGCTCGACTTCGGCGGCTGGCCGACGAACTGGAACCGCCGCGACTACACGGTGAGGATCGCGCCGATTGAGTCCAGTCCCACGCGCGGCAGCGGCACTCAGCCCGCCAACCTCTTCTCCAACCCGGCTGCGGCCTATCACAGCTTCCGCAGCAGCCGGCCCGGCGAGCGCGGCGACCGAAACGTCCTGCGCTACCCCGGCTTCATCACGCTCGACATGGGCCTCTATAAGTCCTGGGGCATGCCCTGGAGCGAGAACCACAAGCTCCAGCTTCGCTGGGACGTTTTCAACGTCACGAACACGCAGCGGCTGACCGCCGTCGACGCCTTCGTCCAGGGCCTCGACCCGTTCAAGTCGAACAAGACGCCGACGGCCAACTTCGGCAACTTCACCGCTATCCAGGGCACCCCGCGGGTGATGCAGTTCGGCCTGCGGTACTCGTTCTGACGCGCGTGCGCGCGAGCACTCGCGCCCGTTTGCACTGAAGAGGCGGGCCGCGGCTTTCCTGGTCGCGGCCCGCCCTCACTTTGTGGCCCGCGCGCCCGCACGGACGCCTGGCCCGCGGCCCGCGTCGCGGACTTTTCTCCCGCACGTACACACGAACGGAGGGATGCTTCAGATGGATGCACGACACTCGACGCGCGCGCGCCGGCTCCTCGCGCTCGCGCTGCTCGCCGCCGCCGCGCTCCTCGCGCCGCACTCAAGCGCGCAGCGCGGGGTCGGCCACACGCTCTACGGCGACGTCAAGGTTGACGAGAGCAAGGTCAAGGGCGCGCCGCCGCCGCTCTCCTTCGACATCATCCTCTACTTCCTCGACGGGCGCGTCTTCTCGCGCCAGAGGGTCTCGAACGGCGGGCGCTACCGCTTCAACGGTTTGGCGAGCGGCGAGTACGACCTGGCCGTCGAGGTCGATAGCTCGGAGGTCGCGCGCATCCGCGTCAACGTCGGCGGCGGCACGCCGACCGACTTCCGCCAGGACATCGAGATGGAGTGGAAGTCGCCCATCGTCGGCGGCGGGGAGGAGAAGAAGCCGACCGTCTCCGTCGCGGACTTCTACCAGCGCGCCGCCGCCAACCAGAAGCTCTACGACCGCGCCGAGGAAGCTCTGTCGGCGAAACGTTACGCCGACGCCGTCTCGCTCTTCCGGCAACTGCTCGGCTCGGACGCGCAGGACTACCAGGCCTGGACGGAGATGGGCACGGCCTACTCGCTTCAGAAGGACGAGGCCGAGTCGGAGAAGTCTTACCTGCGTGCCATCGAGGTCAGGCCCACGTTCGCGCTCGCCTACCTCGCGCTCGGCAACCTGCGCATGGCGCACAAGAACTACGACGGCGCGGTCGAAATCCTGACCAAAGCCGTCGCCCTCCAGCCGCCCTCGGCTGACGCCAACTTCCTCCTCGGCGAGTCCTACCTCCAGCTCAAGAAGGGTTCCAAAGCCGTCCCCTACCTCGAAGAGGCCGCGCGCCTGGGCCGCCTCGAAGCGCACCTGCGCCTCGCCACGCTCTACAACGCCGCCGGCCTCAAAGACCGCGCCGCCTCCGAGTACGAACAGTTCCTCGCCGCCAGGCCCGACTACCCCGAACGCAAGAAACTGGAGCAGTACATCAAGGAGAACAAGAAGCAGTGATAAGTGATGAGTGATAAGTGATAAGAAGCTGCGGCTCCGTCTTATCACTTATCACTCATCACTTATCACTCATCACTTATCACTTTTTCTGCTAGACTTCCCTCACCGTGAGCGAGCGCATCTACCGCGATCCAGTCCACAACATCATCCGCCTCCGCACCGACACGGACGAGGGGCGTCTGATGGTGCGCCTCGTGGACTCGTTCGAGTTCCAGCGGCTGCGCCGCGTCAAGCAGCTCGGCCTCGCCTTGTTCACCTACCAGGGCGCGGAGCACTCGCGCTTCGCTCACTCTTTAGGCGCGCTCCACCTGATGACGCGCGTGCTCGACCGCCTCTCGGAGAAGTACTCGATTGACCCGGAGGCCCGTGCTGCCGCGCGCGCCGCGGCGCTCCTGCACGACACGGGGCACGGCCCCTTCTCGCACGTCATGGAGAAGGTCTTGCACTTCCACCACGAGGAGTGGACGCGCCGCGCAGTTCTCAGCGAAGAGACCGAGATCGGCCAGGTGCTCCGCTCCTTCTCTGCGGAGCTGCCCCGCCGCGTCGCCTCGCTCGTCGAGGGCACACACCAGCCGGCCTTCCTCGCGCAGCTCGTCTCCTCGCAGCTCGACGTTGACCGCATGGACTATCTCCTGCGCGACTCTCTGATGACCGGCGCGAAGTACGGCAACTACGACCTCGAATGGATCATCAACGCCATCGAGGTTGACGAGGCGGAAGACCGCATCTACGTCTCGGCGCGCGGCCTCTATGCCGTCGAGGAATATCTACAGGCGCGCTACTACATGTTCCGGCAGGTCTACTTCCACCGCACTCTGCGCTCGGCGGAGGCCGTGCTGCGCTCGGCGCTGCGGCGCGCGCTGGAGCTGATTGCGGCGGGCGAGACGGTCTGGTGCGCGCCCGGCACGGCCTTCGAGAAAGTCCTCCGGCGCGCGCCGCTCACGCTCGCCGACCACATGGAGATGGACGACGCCGACGTGACCTTCCACGTCAAGCAGTGGCAGCGCTCCGGCGACGCGGTGCTCGCAGACCTCAGCCGCCGCTTCATCGGTCGCCGTCTGTTTAAGGCCATAGACCTCGACATGCCCGAAGCCGAGCGCGCGGAATTCCTCGCCGCCGCCCGCGCGCTGGTCGAGCGCCGCGGCTTCGACCCGGCCTACTACTTCATCGAAGACCACGCCGGCGACGTGCCTTATTACTCCTACTACACGGTCGAGGGCGTCGAGCCGAAGTCGCTCATCTACGTCGAGGACGGCTACGCGCACCCGCGCGTGCGCGAGATCAGCGAGGTCAGCGACGCCGTCAAAGGTCTGCGCGGCTACAGCCTTCTGCGCGTCTGCTTCCCGCCCGAAGTCAAAGACGAGGTCTACTCGCTCTACCACCAACACCCGAATGCCGGCGCGGCGGCTCACTAACAAGTCAGTCCGGGCAGTCAGCCTTTTGTCGTTCGGTCGTGTAATCCGGCAAGCTCGCGCATGGCCGCGGCGGCGCGCGCCGCGACCGCCGCTTCGTCCTCTTCGACGTTGGCGAAGAGGCTGAGCACGGCGCTCCATTCGGGCCGCCGGTAGAAGCGGAGCATCGCGTCGGGGTCGAGGCCACGTTCGTCGAAGGCGCAGACGAGGCCGCGCGCGACCAGGGCGTGGAGGTCTTCGGAGCCGTAGTCGAGGCCGGGCACGTAGGCCGCCGGGCGGCCCGCGGTCACCGCGTCAACGAGCACGCTTGAGTTGCCGCCGAGGACGACGTCCGCCGCCTCGATGTCGAGGGAGACGGGGCCGCCGCGGCTGCGCCGCACGCGCGCGCGGTCGAGCGACGCGACCCATTCGTCGAGTCCGACCCAAAGGTTCTTCGGGTGCGGACGCAGCAGCACGCGCGACACACGCGCGCGCAGACGCCCCTCGTTTACGTCCTTGCAGAGAAAGATGCCGACGCTCAGGCGTTCGGGCATCGGCCCCGCAGGCATCGGCGCGTGTTGCCGTCGCCGACCGTGGACGAGGACTCGACCGAAGCGGCAGCCCTCTTCAAGGTATGTCTGCCGCGCGGCCTCGCAGTGAACCACCGCGAGGTCGTATGAGAGCCGCGCGACGGGCCGCACGGGCATGCCGTGCGTGACGAGGACGACGGGCACGCCCGACTTGCGCGCGGCGAGGTTAAAGGCGATGCCGTGCGGGTTGCTGTGGCTCGACATCACGGCGAGGCGGAAGCGCCCGCGTCGGAAGAGTTCGAGGTAGCGCGCGTAGTATGCGACCAGCTCGGCGACGCGCAGAACCTTGAAGAACTCGTAGCGCCGGTGCAGAAGGCGCGCGAGGCTGACGGTGCGCCGCCAGTTCCGGCCCGCGCTCCGCGCCAGCGCGAAAAGAGCCGCGGCGTCCGGGCGTCGCCGAAACTTCAGCTCAGTCCAGCCCAGTTCCGGCAACATCCGCGGCAAGCCCTCGACCGCGCGGCGTTCGTTGCCGAGCCGCGCGACCCAGACCGCGTCTGCGCGACGCCGCCCACGGCGCACTTCGAGAAACCTCGTCACGCCGCCGAGCAACGCGACCACGCCGGGCGCTCTCGTCCCGCGCCGCCGCTCGACCCACTCCGCGCCGGCCCGCAGGCTTTCGTGCTGCGAGAGAAGGTAGCGCGCGATGCCTTCGACCACCTCTGCCTCGTCGCAGCGCAGAAGGCTCTTGACGCCGCGACAGAGCAGCCACGCGCTCTCATCGCACGCACGCTCGTCGCGCGCACCCTCGTCGCGCGCGCTTCTATCGCGCACACTCTCGTCGTCCACACTCTCGCCGCGCGCACTCTCGCACGCGCCCGGGAACGCGCCGCCGTCTCCTCGCGTGTTTGGCAGAAGGGTCATCGCCTCTCTTCCACTCTTATCGCTCTCGCTTCGCTTCACTCTCGGCACTGATGCTCGCGCGTCACCTCGCTTCCCGAAGTGCGCCGAGGAGGTTGGCGATTGTGGACTCGTGGACGCGACGGCGCGCGGCGTGGCCACTGTTGGCGTTGTGCGGCGCGAGCAGGCAGTTCGGCAGGGCGCGGAGCGGGCTGTCCGCGCTCAGCGGCTCGACCTCGAACACGTCGAGCGCGGCCCCCGCGAGGCGGCGTTCGCCGAGCGCGTCAATCAGCGCCGCTTCGTCGACGACCGGGCCGCGCGAAGTGTTGACGAGGTAAGCCGTGGGCCGCATCAGCGCGAGCGCGTCGCGGCCAAGCAGGTGAAAGGAGGTCGGGTTGAGGTCGCAGTGCAGCGAGACGAAGTCGGACTCTGCGAGCAGCTCGCGCAGAGTCGACAGGCCGAGCCCGGTCTCTTCGACGAAGGACGCGGGCGGCGTGGCTGGGTCGTGGCCGAGCACCCTCATGCCGAACGCGCGCGCGCGGCGCACAACCGCCCTGCCAATGTTTCCGACGCCGATGACGCCGAGCGTGCATTCCCTCAGCGAGACCGCCTCCGGCTTGACCCACAGCCCACGCCGCACGTCCGCGTCCATCTGTGTGAGCCTGCGCGCAAAGCAGAGGACGTAGCCGAGCGCCGTGTCGGCCACGCAGTCGGTGAAGGCGTCGGGCGTGTTGCAGACGCGGACGCCGAGCCTTGCCGCCGCCGCCGTGTCAATCGAGTCAACGCCCGTGCCCCACTTCGAGATCACCTTCAGCCGCGGCGCGGCGCGCAGCACTCTCTCCGTGAATCGGTCGTCGCCGCAGATCACGCCGTCAACCTCGCCGACGAGCGGGAGCAGCTCTTCTTCACTCAGACGCTCGCGCACCTCAGCCGTTAGAACCTCCAGGCCCTCCGCAGACAGGCGCGCGCGAAACTCGCCGAACGACGCGAGCATGTACGGCGCGGTGATGAGGACGCGCCACTTCATACGCCGCCCTCCCGTGCCGCCGAAGACGCTCGCGCCCGCGTCAACGGAGAGACGTGCTTGCGCGCCGGCGACACGCCGCCCCTCATCGCCGGCAACACGCCGACCTTCGTCGCCGACTGCACCCTGCCCTTCGTCGCCGACTACACGCCGACCCTTCTCGCCGCCGACCGGCCCGACGTAGCGACGCAGCAGCGGGTCGTTTCTCATCATCCGCTCGACGCGGCGCAGGTCTTCGGGCGTGTCCACGGCGTGCGTCTCTTCTTCGGTCTCGACCATGCGCACCGGAAGGCCGTGCCCGACGAGGCGGAGCATGTCTATTGACTCCGCGCGTTCGAGCGGAGTCGGCGGCAGGCGCGCGAACTCTCTCAGGCATTCGCGCCGGAAAGGGATGACGCACACCTGCTTGAAGACCGGCACGCCCGCCAAACTTGAAACGCCCGCGCCGCTCGATGAGTCGCGCGTGAAGTCAGCCGAAGGGATCGGCGCGCGCGAGAAGTAGAGCGCGTCGCCGCGCGCGTCCGTCACGACCTTAATGGTGTTGCGGTCGAAGTACTCTTCGAGGCTGCCGATGCGGCGTGCGAGGTTGACGCAGGCGACGGACGGGTCGGCGAGCATGGGCGCGACGGAGGCTTCGATCATGGCCGGCGTGACCAGAGGCTCGTCGCCCTGAATCATCACGACGATGTCGGCCTCGAAGCTCTCGGCGGCCTCGGCAACGCGTTCGCTCGCGCGCTCGTGCGTGGCGGAAGTCATCAAGACCTCGCCGCCGAAAGCCTCAACCGCCGCCCTGATCTCCTCGTCGCACGTTGCCACGTACACGGCGTCGAGCGCCCCGCACCTCGAGGCGCGGCGGACGACGTGCTCGATCATCGTCCGCCCCAAAAGCGGCGCGAGCGGCTTACCCGGAAAACGCGACGAACCCATCCGCGCCGGCACGACCGCGACGATCCGCGTCATCTTCTCTACACCTCCTTCTCCGACTCGGCCTCTTCAGGGTCAGCGCGGGCCGAAAGGCCGAGTCAGTCAATCCGTCGAAGGTGCGTCGGTCAACCCGTCGAAGGTTTCGCGCGCACATCCTTTCGGGTTATTTTATCAACCGGAGGC
>JALZHC010000465.1 GCA_030914105.1 Acidobacteriota bacterium | reverse complement strand
GCTCAGACGGTCGCGGCCCACCTCGGCCGCGACCGCCCGTGCGCGGCTCCACATCGAACGCCGAAACGTCTCAAAGGAACGTCGAATGAAAATGAGAAAGGGCCTCGCGCTCGTCCTTCTCGTCTTGACCTTCGCCGCCGTCGCACGCCCGCGGCAGGGCGGCGAGGGCGTCCGCCGCCTCTCGATTCCGGGGCAGAAGTGGGCGCTGGAGTTGAGCCTGCCGGGCTTCGTCGTCGAGCGCGAGCAGATGCGCGGCGACGGCCAGGGCCGAATGATCATGGCCGGCATCGAGGAGAAGGGCTACCTCGTGAGCATCTTCCTCGAACCCGTCCCGCACGGCGAGAGCGCCGCGCAGTTGCGCGACCGCGCCGCCGCCGACCTGAAGAAGGGGTCGCAGCTCAAGCTGTCGGACTTCAAGACCTCGGAGTACGGACAGATTCCGACGCTCGAATACATGGTCAGGGAGTTTCAGGGGCAGCCGGTCAACCAGAAGAACCTCAACGCCTACTTCGTCAACGCCGGCTACTGGGTTGACATTCACTTCTCGAAGACGCTCTTCAAGCCCGGCGACGAGAAGCTCTTCTACGCGGTTCTCGACACGGTCAAGTTCGTCGCCGCCGACTCGGCCGCGGCGGCGGACAGCCTCACGTATATGCGCGAGGCGAGCGCGCGCTTCGAGCGCGGCGACTACAAGAACGCCATCGAGCCTTACCGCAAGGCGCTCGAACTGGAGAAGCAGAACCCGCAGCTCTCGCACGACCTCTGGCGCGTGCTCGTTGACAACCTCGGCATGTCCTACGGCATTTCGGGCGACCTCAAGCGCGCGAAGGAAACCTTCGAGTACGGCCTCTCCAAAGAACCCGACTACCCGATGTTCCACTACAACATGGCCTGCACCTACGCCGAGATGGGCGACATGGACAAAGCCATCCTCTACCTGAAGCAGGCCTTCGCACACAAGCAGAACATGATTCCCGGCGAGCAGATGCCCGACCCCGCGTCCGACGACTCGTTCCAACGCTTCATGAAGAACGAAAAATTCCGCGCCGCGCTGAAAGAGCTTAACCCTTGAGTGCCGGAGGTTAACTTAAAACGCGTGCGGCGAAGGGGGCGCAGACTTACCCTGCGCGTGCGGCGCGAGCAACACTGAGCGGGCGGCGCGGGCGACACTGACTTAGAACGCGCGGGGCGGCGAGCAGAAGCCGCCCCGATTTTTTTGGGCGGCCTTTTTTCGGGCGACCCTTCAGGCGTCCGACAGCCGGAAGTCGGCGACGAGCGGCAGGTGGTCGGAGGCGACGAGCGCGAGCCGGCTGCGGTGGAGCGTGAGCCGTTCTAAAGAGAGCGCCGCGTCGTGGTAGACGTGGTCGAGGTGCAGGAAGGGAAGCACGCCCGGATAGGTGCGGCGCGTGCGCAGGTGACGGCGCACATCGGCGCTCGTCAGCTCGGCGGCGAGCAGGCGCGAGGCCAGGCCGTGCGTCCACTCGTTGAAGTCGCCGACGACGAGGCGCGGGCCTGCCAGCTCCGGGGCGCGAAGTATTGACTCGCTGACGAGCCTGCGCCCCTGATGCCTGCGCTCGACGAAGGCCGTGCCGAGGTGGACGTTGAAGAGGTGTAAGACTTGCGCGCCGACTCTCAAGTCCACGCGCAGCGCGCCGCGCGGCTCGCGCCCGCGCCAGGTGATGTCGTAGTTGTGGCAGCCCAAGACGGGCAGGCGCGTGAGGACGACGTTCCCGTAAGCGCCGCCCTTGTGCCTTCGGTTCTCGCCGACGCGGAACTCGCAGCCCAGCTCCTCGGCGATGAAGCGCGCCTGGTGCGCCTCGCGCGACGAGTCAGACTCGACGCTGACGACCTCCTGCAAGGCGATCAAGTCCGCATCAATCTCGCGCAGCACCGCCGCCACGCGCGCGGGCCGCACGCGCCTGTCGAGGCCCGCGCACTTGTGCACATTGTAGGTGACGACGCGCAGGCTCGCGTCGCCAGTCGCCGCCGGTTCTGCCGCCGCGCTCACTGCTGCCGCTCCAGAATCCGCCCGAACTGCTCGTAGGCGCGCTCCCAAAGGGGGCGCGAGCGCCACTCGTCGTAAGTTATCTCGCGGCTCTCGGCGCGGTCGCGCGCGAAGTCGGCGGCGACGCGCGAGGCTAAGTCGCGGTCGAAGGCGGCGAGGTTCACTTCGTCGTTCAGGCCGAAGGAGCGGTTGTCGAAGTTCGTCGTGCCGACGACGCTCCACGCGCCGTCAATCACCATCGTCTTGGCGTGAATCATGCCCGGTTGGTACTCGTGTATGCGCGCGCCGGCCTGAAGCAAGTCGCCGAAGAGTCGGCGGCTTGAACTGCGCGTGAGCATGTGGTCGCTGTGCACGCCGGGCGTGATGATCTCCAAACGCACGCCGCGCTCTTTGACGGCCCGCACCATCTCGCGCCGCGCGCTGCGGTCGGGCAGGAAGTAGGGCGTCGTAATCAGAATGCTTTCGCGCGCGGAGGCCAGGAGCATCTGGAAGAGTATGCGCGCGCGCGTCGAGCCGCCGGAGGTCGGCGAGCTGTTGACGACGAAGGCCGAGAGGCCGCCCTTTGACTCCAGGTCGGGGAAGTATTCCTCGCCCGCCAGTATCTCGCCCGCCGATTCGAGCCAGTTCTCGGCAAACGTCGCCTGAAGACTTAAAACCAGATCGCCCTCGACGCGGAACATCGTGTCGCGCCAGCGCCGCTTGTCGCCCCGCGGAATGAGCCAGTGATCCGCAACGCCGGAGCCGCCGACGAAGCCGACGCGACCGTCGATGACGATCAGCTCGCGGTGCGTGCGGTTGTTGTAGCGCGGCCAGTTGTGCCAGCGGAGCGGGTGGTACCAGACGACGCGCCCGCCTGCGTCAGTCAACTCACGGAAGTAGCTGTCCCAGGAGGCGAAGCTCCCCGCCGCGTCCAGCACGAGCTTAACCTTGACCCCGGCGCGCGCCCTCTCGGCCAGAGCCTTGACGAAGCGGTCGGCCACCTCGCCCTTCTGGAAGATGTAGGCTTCGAGGTTGACGCTGCGTTGGGCGCGCGAGATCGCTTCGAGTTCCGCCTCGTAGTAGACCTCGCCGTTGGTGAGCACCTCGACCAAGCCGCCGCCGCGCACCTGCGCGTCTGTGAGCGCCTCGATCATGCGTAGGAAGTCGGGCGAGTCGAGGTCGCACGATTCCGTCCGCTCGACCTTGTAGGCGAGGCCCGGCTCGAAGAGCGCCAGGAAGAGCATGAAGGCCACGACGACGACGGAGCCGATGGCGATAACGTCGAACCAGGTCGGGTAGTCCACGGCTGAAGGCAGAATCCTTTGAGAAGAATTGTCGGAGCCGCGGGGGAACTTCGGTTCCGTCAGTCTATCACGAACCGGGGCGCGCGGAATCGCGCGCGTCGGCGTACCTTGAGCGGATGCGGACGCAGCGTTCGAGTCCGTCGGATGACTCCAGAACCTTGAGGCGCAGGTCGCGGTCGAGCGCGGGCGCGCGCGCGAGGAAGTCGCGCACCGAAGCGGCGGCCCGCTCGCTGCACTGCCCACCGATGAAGGCCGCGAGCCAGCCGTTGACGAAGAAAATCTTGCGCGTGCGTTTCAGGTCGGGCAGTTCTCGGAGCGCCGGTTCGAGGTAGGGGAGCGTCAGCTCGGACTGCCGCGACGTGTTGAAGGGGCCGAGGCTCGCCTCGATCCAGCTTTCGGCCAGCTCTCTGTCGCCGGTGTACTGTTCAAAATATCTCTTCTTCGTCGCGGCGTCGGGCCAGGCGGCGGCTGCCGCGTAGGCGTAGCGGCGCGCGTCGTCGGACTTGTCCTCTGCGCTCTGTTGTTTCAGGAGCGCGGGCGCGCGCTCGTCGCCCGCGGCCACGAGCGCGCGGATGATGTCGAAGCGGTCGCGCGAGCGCAACGTCATGCCGGGCACACTCTTCTCGCCGCGCAGGATGGAGATTAACGTGTCGCGGGCCGCACGGCTCTCGGCCACCTCGCGGAAGGTTCGGAAGTACGTGATGCGTTCGCCGACGGTCTTGGCATCGGTCATGCCCCGTTCGAGCATGGGCAGAAGCTGCGGCTCGACGGCGCGGCGCTGCCCTTCGGAGAGGTAGCGCGTGAAGGCCGTCTGCGCGCGCGAGAGGATGAAGGCGAGCATCACGTCGTCGTGCTCGCGCGGCGCTTCGCGGACGGCC
>JALZHC010000464.1 GCA_030914105.1 Acidobacteriota bacterium | reverse complement strand
ATCGAGGTCTTCGCCAACACGAAGGGGACGCTCACGGTCGTCAACGTCGTCCCGCTCGAAGACTACGTGCGCGGCGTCGTGCCGAACGAGCTTTCGCCCGGCGGCTGGCCGCAACTCGAAGCCTTGAAGGCGCAGGCCGTCGCCGCGCGCACCTACGCCGTGAGCAACCTCGGCCGCTTCGCCGCCGAAGGCTTCGACCTCACGCCCGACACGCGCTCGCAGGTCTACGGCGGCCGCTCGACCGAGCACCCGCTCACAGACCGCGCCGTCGCCGAGACGCGCGGCCGCATCCTGACCTACAAGGGCGCGCCCGTGAACGCGCTCTACACCTCGACCTGCGGCGGGCGCACCGAGGACGGCGAGAACATCTTCGGCGGCGCGCCCGTCGCCTACCTCCGCGGCCGCGAGTGCGCGCTCGAAGCGGGAGACCACTTCGCCTCGCTCCCTCTACGCACGACCCGCGAGCCCGCCGCCGTCAAGTCGGCCGAGCACCAGACGAGCGCGCGTGACGCGGCGCTGCTCGCCGTCCAGGGCTTCAACCTGCCCGCGCGCCTCAACGACGAATGGCTCGCCTCATACATTACAACCGAGGAGACGCGCGAGATGCTTTCACGCGTCGCCTCTCTCGCGCGGCAGCCGGCGCCCAACTCCGGCGCCGACGCGACGCGGCCTAGTGGGTTCGCTTCCGCGCTCGCCTCCGCGCTCGACGGCGAGAGCCGCGGCGCGACGCTCCTCAACAGCGCGGACGTTCAGTACCTCCTCGCCTTCCGCGACGCCGACGAAGTTCCGCAGCAGAACCGCGCCGACGTGGCCGCGCTGCTCCGCGAAGGCCACCTCAATCTTTTCCCGGACGGCACGCTGCGCCCGCGCCAGGCCCTCACGCGCGCGCGAGTTCTTCATTCAATCGCCCACGCGCTCGAAGCGCGCGGCCTGCTCCGGCTGCAAAAAGCGACGGCGCGTCCGAGCGTTCAGGACTCGCTGCTGCTCCGGCCCGCTTCCGGCAAGGGCGAGCTGAGCTTGAGGGTCGCGGCGGAAGCGTTCCTCTTCAGCGCCTTCGGCGAGGGGCTGTTCGCGGTGCGCGAGATAAACTTCGTCGGCGGCGAGCCGGTCGTCTATCACACGAATGCGCGCGGCGAGATCGACTACCTCGAAGCGCGCCCCGCCGCCAGCGGCGCGGCCACCGACCACTACTCGCCCTTCGCCAACTGGGCCGAGTCGCTCACGCCCGGCGAAGTCCTCTCGCGTCTTTCGCGCTCGATACCTTCGGTCGGCTCGATTCTTGACCTGCGCGTCCGACGCCGCGGCGTTTCGGGCCGCGTGCTCGACCTCGAAGTCGTCGGCACGACTTCGACGGCGCACGTGCGCGGGGGCCGAGTCCGCTCGGCGCTTGGCCTGCGCGAGCAGCTCTTCGTCATCGACCGCACGTTCGACGAAGCGGGCCGCGTCGCGCGCTTCACCTTCACGGGCCGCGGTTGGGGCCACGGCGTCGGCATGTGCCAGGTCGGGGCCTACGGCCTCGCGCGCGCCGGCTATTCGTATGACAAAATCCTGAAGTCTTTCTACACGGGCATCAGCGTGACGAAGCTCTACTGAAACGTGGCAGATGCGGCGACGCTCCGCTCGCCGACTTCTTCAAACAATGCGCTTCTCCCGCACACAACTCGTCGGCGCGCTCGCCCTGCTCGCACTCGTCTGGCTCGTCATACTCCTGCGCCTCCTCTTTCCTTCCTCATGAGCGCAGAGCGTCAGACCGCGAGGCCGATCATCGCCGTCGTCGGCCCGACCGCTTCGGGCAAGAGCGAGCTGGGCATCGCGCTTGCGCTGCGCGCGTGCGGCGAGATAATCAACTGCGACTCCGTGCAGGTCTACCGCGAGATCGAGATCGCCACGGCCAAAGTCCTGCCCGCTGAGCGCCGAGGCGTGCCGCACCACCTCATCGACTTCGTGCCGCCGGAAGTGAGCTACACCGCCGCCGACTGGGCGCGCGACGCGCTGCGCACAATCGAAGAGATTGAAGCGCGCTCTCATACGGCCCTGCTCGTCGGCGGCACAGGCTTCTACCTGCGCGCGCTGCGCCAGCCCTTCTTTGCAGCGCCGCCCACGGACGAGAGTCTTCGACGCCGCCTCGTCTCTCTGCGCGAGCGGCGAGGCGCGGAGCATCTTCACAGAATCCTGCGCCGGCTCGACCCCTCGACCGCCGCGCGTCTGCACCCGCGCGACTGGTCGCGCGTGCAGCGCGCGCTGGAGGTGCGTCTGCAAACCGGCGTCCCACTCTCCGCGCAAGCCGGAGCGCGGCCCGCGCCGCCCGCGCACGCCGCGCGCCTGCGTGTCTTCGCCCTCAACCCGCCGCGCGCCGAGCTTTACGGGCGAATCAACGAGCGCACGGAGGCACACTTCCGCGCCGGCCTGGTCGACGAAGTCCGCCGGCTGCTCGCGCGCGGCGTGCCCGCCGCTTCGAGCGCACTCGGCGCGCACGGCTACCGCCGAGTCGTCGAACACCTGCAAGGACGACGCACGATTGAGAGCGCCGTCGAGCAGACCAAACTCGACGTGCGCCACTACGCCAAGCGACAGCTCACATGGTTCCGACGCGAGCCGGACGTCGAGTGGGTCGAAGGCTTCGGCGAAGACCCGCGCGTGCAGGAGGAAGTCGCGTCGCGACTCGGCCTCTGACAGTAGTGCGAGCGGAAACCTCGCGGGTGTAAGAGCAAGGATGAAGGCGGAAGGCGGAAGGATGAATGAAGAGAAGTAGACAGTAGTCAGTAGTCAGTGGTCAGTAGTCAGTAGGAAAGCAGTTGTCTTTCTACTGGCTCCCGACTACTGTCTACTGGCTACTACTTCATCCTTCCGCCTTCCGCCTTCATCCTTCCGATGACCCGCGAGGCTTCGGCCCGCGGTTCTGTAGTCGGCTCAAGTTTGGTTTTTTTGTAAAGTTTTCACTTAATCTTTGAACTTTCAACCCTTTGGGTGTACTCTGAGCGGACTTGATAACAGTTCAGTTTCCGGGCGGGGTCTGCTGTGGACAGTAAATCTACTCCCCAGAACATCCAGGACGCGTTCTTGAACACGGTGCGCCGCGAGAAGGACACGGTGACGATCTACCTGATGAACGGCGCGAAGCTGTCGGGGCGCATCCGCAGCTTCGACAAGTTCTCGGTGCTGCTCGAATCCGGCGCGCAGGAGCAGCTCATCTTCAAGCACGCCATCTCGACCATCCAGCACGCGCGCCGCCCCGCAGGCGAGCACCGCGGCTCGCACTCAGCCGAACACGCCGCCGAGTCCGGCGAGCAGGCCGGGCGCGCCGAAGGCTGACCGAGCGCGCCGCCGACTTCACCCCTTCAGACACGGAGAACCTTTAAGACTTTGGCCGCCGCTTTCATCACCTTCGAGGGCATAGACGGGTGCGGCAAGTCCACGCAGATGCGTATGCTCGCCAGCGAGCTGCGCCTGCGCGGCCTTGAAGTCGTCACGACGCGCGAGCCGGGAGGCACGCCGCTCGGCACGGGAGTCCGCAAACTCCTCCTCGACACGGAAGAGCAGGTTGACCCGCTCGCCGAACTCCTGCTCTACGCAGCCGACCGCGCGCAGCACGTCCGCACGCTCGTTCGGCCCGCGCTCGACTCCGGCCACGTCGTCCTCTCCGACCGCTACGCCGACGCGACCGCGGCCTATCAGGGCGCGGGCCGGGGCTTCCCCTCCGAACTCATCTCCCAGCTGATCGCGCTCGCCACCGGCGGACTGATGCCCGACCTGACGCTCATCTTCGACCTCACGGTTGACGAGAGCCAGCGCCGCGCGCAGAGACGCGTCCGCAAAGGCATCCAGCAAGACCGTCTCGACGCCGAGGACGCGGCCTTCCACACGCGCGTGCGCGACGCCTACCTCAAGATTGCCGCCGCCGAGCCTGAGCGCGTCCGCGTCGTAGACGCCAGCGGCTCCGTCCAGGAGACGCACTCGCAGGTGATGCGAATCGTCATGCCTTTAATCGAGTCGGGAGTCTAAGAGTCTGGAGTCGCGAGTCGAAGACAAGTGGTTCTGACTCACGCCTCCAAACTCCGGACTCCAGACTTAACTTGATTTATGTTCGACACACTCGTCGGGAATGAGCGCGCGAAGGAGACTTTGCGCCGGATGCTGAGGCAGGGGCGCGTGCCGGGCGCGCTTCTGTTCGC
>JALZHC010000463.1 GCA_030914105.1 Acidobacteriota bacterium | reverse complement strand
GAAGGTGAAGAATTGCTGACTGCTTCTCCGGCTGAAAACTGAAAACCGAAAACTGAAAACTGCCTTTCCCCTCTGGTGACACGATGGCGAAACTGAAAATGCCTGAGCCGGAAGTCACGGCTGGTAAACGTCCGAGGCGCTGGTACAGGCTGTCGCTGACGACCTGGATCATGATCGGGCTGGTCGCGGGCGGCGCGCTCGGCTACTTCTCACCCGCCTGGGGCAACCGAGTCTATTTCCTGCGCGACATCTTCCTGAACCTGATCAAGTCGATCATCGCGCCGCTCGTCTTCTCCACCCTCGTCGTCGGCATCGCGGGCGGCGGAGATTTGAAGAAGGTGGGCCGGATGGGCGTGAAGGCGCTCGTCTACTTCGAGGTCGTCACGACGGTGGCACTCTTCATCGGCCTCGCCGTCGTGAACCTGACGAAGCCCGGCGTCGGCGTGACCCTCTCGGAGACGGGCGGGGCGGTGGTGCAGCAGATTCAGCAGACACAGCCGCAGACCTTCACCGAGACGCTCACACACATCTTCCCCGCCTCAATCGTGGACGCGATGGTGCGCGGCGACGTTTTGCAGATCGTCGCCTTCTCGGTGCTCTTTGCGATGGCCGTCTCGGCGATAGGCGAGCGCGGGCGTCCGATACTTCGCGCGTGCGAGAGCCTCTCGCAGATCATGTTCCGTTTCACCGGCTACGTGATGATGTTCGCTCCCGTGGGCGTCGGCGCGGCGATGGCGCACACCATCGCCACGCAAGGGCTTGGCGTGCTCCGCAACCTCGGCATGCTCATCGGCTCGCTCTACCTCGCGCTCGTCGTCTTCGTCGTCCTGGTCTTCGGCGCGGTGATGTTATTAGCGCGCATACCCGTCATGAAATTCTTCAAGGCGATGCGCGAGCCTGCGACCATCGCTTTCGTGACGACGAGCAGCGAGTCGGCCCTGCCGAAGGCGATGGAGGTGATGGAGCGCTTCGGGGTGCCGCCGCGCATCGTCGGCTTCGTCATCCCGACCGGCTACAGCTTCAACCTCGACGGCTCGACGCTCTACCTCGCGCTGGCCTCGGTCTTCGTCGCGCAGGCCGCCGAGGGGTCGGGCGCGCCGCACATGGACTTCGGCAGGCAGCTCATAATGATGCTGACGCTGATGCTCACGTCGAAGGGGCTGGCCGGGGTGCCGCGCGCGTCGCTGGTCATCCTGCTGGCGACCCTGAACACGTTCCTGCCGAACAACATCGGCCCGCTCGGAGTCGCCGTCATCTTCGGCGTGGACGAGCTGATGGACATGGGGCGCACGTGCGTCAACGTCGTCGGCAACTGTCTGGCGACCGTCGTCGTGGCGCGTTGGGAGGGCGAGTTCGACGACCGGCGCGCGCGCGCCTTCGGCACGCCCGAAGAGATTGCGCTCGACTTGAAGGAAGGCGAGCCGGCCTTCGCCGAGGCCGCGAAGCTCGGCGATTAGACGGGCGGGCGCGCACGCGGACTGGTTGACCGGTTAACCAATACGAGGCGAAGTCGGGCGGCGGCGAAACGTGTGGACGAGGCGCGGTCTCTCCCGCGGCCGCGCCGGGACATGAAGGAGCTTGGGCGATGGCAGAGTTGATTCAGCAGTTCGCGGACGCCGTGCGCGACGCGCGCGGCAACGTCTACGAGGCGTCGGCCTACGGCGAGGAGCGGACGGGCGGAACCTGGGTCGGGTGGCTTGAGTTCCGGCCCGTCGGCGGCGTCGGCGCGGCGCTCCGAACCGAGCGCGAGACGACGCAGCCCGACCGCGGCGCGCTCGAATACTGGGCTTCAGGACTCGAAGCGGTCTACCTCGAAGGCGCGCTCGCGCGCGCCGCCTGAAGGCGAGCGCCGCCCGCGAAATCAAGTCTTGATACTCCCGTAAAACTTCCGCCAGAAGAGTGTCGGAAGCTAATGCCTCTCGACGAAGGTGTTAGTGTGCTTTGCGGACGCCCACGTTCTCAAAGGGTCGTTGCTTCTATTCAGGCTCGAACGTGAAGTGCTGACACGCGCGGCTCACCGAAGAGGAAGACGGAAATGATCCTGCCCATCGGCGACGACAACAGCGACCGCACCACGACGCCTTACATCAACTACCTCATCATCGCCCTCAACCTCTTCGTCTTCATCTTCCTGCAAGGCGCGGGCAACAACGAACGCTTCACCTATGCCTGGGCGACCGTGCCCGAAGAGATCGTCACGGGCCGCGACATCACGACCAGGCCGCGCCTGCTCGAAGACCGAATGACGGGCGAGCGCGTGGAGGTTCCGGGCTTGCAGCCGACGCCCGGCTCGGTCTACCTGACGCTCCTGACCTCGATGTTCATGCACGGCGGCTGGGCGCACATCCTCGGCAACATGCTCTTCCTCTGGATCTTCGGCGACAACATCGAAGACCGGCTCGGCCACTTGCGGTACCTCGTCTTCTACCTCGTCTGCGGACTCATCGCCTCTCTGGCGCAGGTCTTCACGACGGTCGCCTTCTCGACGAGCGCGTCGGGCCTGCTCGTGCCGAGCCTCGGCGCGTCGGGCGCGATTTCGGGAGTGCTCGGCGGCTACGTCCTTCTCTTCCCGCGCAGGCAGGTGCACGTCATCCTTTTCCGCTTCCTGACGACCGTCCCGGCCTACGTCGCGCTGGGGCTGTGGTTCCTCTTCCAGTTCCTGAGCGGCATCGGCCTGCTCGGCGGAGAGGCGCAGGGCGGCGGCGGCGTGGCCTACGCGGCGCACGTCGGCGGCTTCATCGCGGGGCTGGCGCTCGTCAAAATCTTCGCCGTCGGTCGCAACGCGCCCACGCCGCAGTGGAAGAATTATTGAAAAGGGAGGAACCATCATGGCCAGCAACGACGAAGTGATTTCGACTCTGAACGGTTTGATCGAGACCTGCCGCGACGGCCAGAACGGCTTCAAGGCCGCCGCCGAGGGCGTGCAGAACTCGGAGTTGAAGTCGCTCTTCTACGCCTACTCGCAGCAGCGCGCGCAGTTCGTCGGGCAGTTGCAGGACGAGGTGCGCCGCCTCGGCGGCGACCCGGAGAACACGGGCAGCGTCGCGGCCTCGCTCCACCGCGGCTGGATCGACATCAAGTCGGCTGTGACGGGCGGCGACGACGCCTCGATCATCACCGAGTGCGAGCGCGGCGAGGACTCCGCCGTCAAGACCTACAGCGACGCGCTCGGCAAAGATTTGCCCGCGGGCGTGCGGCCTGTGGTCGAGCGGCAATTCGCCGCAGTCCGAGAGGCACACGACCAGATACTCGCGCTCGAACGCGCGAGCGGCGCGGGCGCTTGAAAAAAACCGGAGGCCGCCTCACCGCCCCGTCTAATTCCGCAGCAGAAAGATAGGAGGGAAAGCAATGAAGAAGATCACACTCGGCGCGGCTCTCATGCTCCTTGCGGCCTGCGCGCTGCTGGGCGTCGCGGCGACCGCCCCGCCGTCGGTCGTCCAGAACACGAACTCCGGCAAGTCCGAGACCGGCACGAGCGCCAACGCCAACGCGAAGGCGAACGCCAACGCCAAGGCCAACGCCAACCGCGGCTCGGCTGCGATGTCAGCCGACGAGAAGTTCGCGATGGCGGCGGCGATGGGCGGCCTGGAGGAGGTCGAGCTTGGACGCATCGCCGCGCAGAAGGGCGCGAGCGATGAGGTGCGGCAGTTCGGTCAGCGAATGGTTGACGACCACTCGAAGGCCAATCAGGACTTGATGCAGGTCGCGTCCGCGAAGGGCTGGACGCTGCCGACGGCGCTCGACGCCAAGCATCAGGCAGAGGTGCAGAAGCTCTCGGCGCTCTCCGGCGACAAGTTCGACAAAGAGTACGTCGACATGATGCTCAAGGATCACAAGAAGGATGTGCCTGAGTTTCAGAAGGAGTCGGCGGGCGGCGCTGACGCCGACATTAAGTCGTTCGCCGCGCGCACCACGCCCACGCTCCAGGAGCACCTCCAGATGATCCAGCGCATCCACGACAAGATGGCCCTGCGCCAGAGCGGCAACCTGAAGACGATGAACTCCAACTCCGCTGGCGCGGCCAACACGAACTCCGGCGGGAACATGAACTCCAACGCGAGCAACTCGAACTCGAAAAAGAGTAAGGGCAACAAGAACTCGAACTCGAACACCGGCTCGAACTCAAACTCGAACAGGTAAGAGGCGACCACGAAGAAGCCCCTGAAAGGGCGTTTG
>JALZHC010000462.1 GCA_030914105.1 Acidobacteriota bacterium | reverse complement strand
CCGCCCGCGGGCTGACCCTCGCGGGCCGTGCGCGTGTCCGCGCCGGGAAGAGACGCGACCGGAAGATTACCAGCCGGCGGCTGCTCCCTCCGGGCTGTTCTTAATACCAACAGGGACGCCAGCAAGACCGCGACGCCGACCAGCAGCGATTTCATCACGACACTCCTCCTGCTCATGCCTCCGCCCTCCGCGCCGCCGGCACGAGCGGCGGCGCGTGTCCCTTAGACCGACACCTTGTCTGCCTTTCGTGCCGCCCCTAGCCTTTCTTGATGTTTACCTTGTCTAACGCGGCGCGCAGGCCCCGCGCAAGCTTCTGCGCGTCGTCGTTGGCCCAGAAGTGCATGAAGAAGAGGCGCGGGTTTTCAGTCAGCATGTGGCTGTGCAGCGCCGTCACCTCGATGCCGTTATCTCTGAGCGCCTTGATGACCGGGTTGACCTCGGAGGCTGTTAGCACGAAGTCGCCCGTGATGGCGGCCTTCCCGCCGCCCGTCGGCTGGAAGTTGATCGCCGTCGCTACTCCCATCGAGGGCGGAACCTCCATGCCGTCGTCCGTGACGGCTTCACCGCGCGGGATGCTGTATTGGTAAACGCCGCCGTTGACCTTCCCCGTCTGGCCCATTGTCTGGTCGAGCTGTTTCGTGTCAATCCCGATGTCCTGGTCGCCGCCCGCGGGCGCGGCGGGCGGGGCCGTCAGCGGCGTCTTGCTCAGGGCCAGCGCGTCGTGAATCGCTTTGGCAATCTTCACAGCGTCTCCCGCCGCGTGGATGTGCATGTACATCACGCGCGGCGACTCGTGGAGCACATGATTGTGCAGCGCCGTCTGCTCGACTCCGCCCTCCTGTAGCTTCGTCATCACGGGCGTCACCTCGTCCTCGGTGAGCACCAGATCGCCCATCGCCATCGCCTGGTTGCCCATCTGCTTAAAGGCGACCCACCCGCCGAGGGCGAGCGCCGGCTTTATCTGCACGCCGCCCGCCGTGACTTGCAGGTCGCTGCGCGGCAGGCTCACCTTGTACACGTCGCCCGGCTGCATCGAGCCTTCCTTGCCGAGTGCCTGCGCGACCGCCTTCCAGTCCGTCGTGCCAGTTTGCGGAGCGGTGTTAGCCTGCCCGCCGTTCTGATTCTCCGGCGCGGAGCAGGCCACCATGACCACGATTGTCATCAGGAGCGTGGCCGTCACGACTACCGCGAGATGCCTCAAACTTCTCATAACCTTCTCCCCTTTCGGATTCATAAATTCAGGTGTCTCAGCTCGCGTACCGCTCCTCGACGGTCGCGGCGAAGACAATGGTTCCGGCGAGTCCGATGACGCCGGCGACGAAAAACGGTACTTGCGGCGCGAGCTTCCACAAAAGACCCCCGACAGCTGCGGAGGGCGTGATCGTGATGCTGCGCACGAGGTAATAGAGGCCGACGGTGCGCGCGCGCAGGTCGTCGCGGGCGAAGTCCACGATCATCGCCTTGCGCGAAGGCTCGCCGATCTCGCGCAAGCCCCCGATGACGAAAGCGACGACCAGTGAAGCGAAGCCGGAAGACAGGACGACCGCCACGGGGTAGAGCGCGAAGCAGACGAAGGTTGCGATGACGAACGGCTTGCGGCCCACGCGGTCGGCAATCCTTCCGGCCGGGATGTAAATCAGGATCGAAGTGGTGATCTGTATCGCCACGAGCAGTCCGTACCGGGCGACGCTGACGCCGAGGATGTTCGTCGCGTAGAGGATGACGAAGATGTCGGCCATGCCCTCGCACGTCCTGATGAGAATGTCGGAGACGAGCAGCCGCTTGAGCGCATGGTGGAACGAGCGCCAGACGCCGCGGATGTTGACGGCTTCGCCGACCTTAACGGGGATGTTGATCGCCAGTACGATGACGGCGGTCAGCGCGGCCAGTACGAGCGTGGCACTGAGTCCGACCTTCACGCCGCGCGCCACGCCTAAGCCGGCGATGAGCGCGCCGCCGATGAGCGGGGAGACGACCATCGGCACGCGCTTCAGCATGGACTGAAGGGTGAAGCCCATCGCCCTCTTCTCTTTTGGGAGCGCGTCGCCGATGACGGCGAAGATGGCCGGACTCGCCATGCTGTGCCAGCCCATCGCGAAGGCGAGTCCCACAAAGAGCCACGGCCAGGAGGGGCTGAGCAGGTAGACGAGATAGCCGACAGAGGCGACGGCGATGAAGACGAGGAAGGCGCGCCGGCGGCCCGCCCTATCCGCGAGCCAGCCGCCCGGATATTGATAGACGGCGTCGAAGAAGTCTTCGGTCGTGCCGTAGAGGCCGATGACGGTGGGACTCGCGCCGAGGCGCTCCAGATACTTCGGCAGGAACTTCTTCCACAGCTCTTCGCCGAGGCCAAGCAGAAAGACGGCAGCCGAGGCTACGACGACGTTGCGCTCAAGGCCAAGATAATCAACGACCCGCGCGCGCCACGTGAGCGGCATCCCCTGAATTGTCTCTTGCCCGCTGCTCAAGATTCTTCTCCGCTTACGGCCACTCAAAACACTGCCCGCACGGTCGCGTAGGCGAGGCCGCCGGCCATCGCCCCGACGGCGACGAGCGCGACATCTCTCTTCAGGAGGATGATGAGGAGGAAGGAGACCAGTGCAATACAGACGCTGACGACATTGACGAGCGCCTCCGGCGCTAGGTCGAGCGAGACGATGAAGATTACACCGACGACCGCGGCGCTCGCGCCCGCCAAAAACGCCTGTACCCAACGATTATTTCGTACCTGCTCGACGTAGCGCGCGCCGGCCAGCACGAAAACGAACGAGGGGAGGAAGACGAAGAACGTGGCGATGAGCGCGCCGGGGATGCCGCCCGCGAGGTAGCCCGCGAAAGTGGTGAAGAGCATGAAAGGCCCCGGAGTCGCGACGCTCAGCGCCACGCCGTCCAAGAGTTGCCCCGCCGTCAGCCAGTGGAACTGGTCAACCGCGCCGCGTTGCAGGAAGACGATTGAGGCGTATGCGCCGCCGAAGCTGAACAGTCCGGTCTTGAGAAAGAGCCAGGCCATCTGTAACCAGCGCGAGTCGGCGAGCGCAAGGCCCAGGCCCGGCACGCCGACGAACAGCGGGAGCGTCGCCCGCGGCCCGCGCAGACGGGGCCAGCCCTCTTTGATTAGGAGGTGGAGGACGCCTGCTGCCAAAAGGATGCTGAGGAAGTTGATGCCCGCGAACCGCATCCCGACGATGGCCCCGACGAGCAGCGCGGCGAGAAGCGCGCTTTTGATGGCCGCGCGGCCCAGCTTGATGATGCCGGCACAGATGATGCCAAGCACCGCGGGCTTCAGGATGAAGAGCGCGTCGTTGACCTGCGGCAGACCCCCGTAGGTGACGTAGAGCCAACTCAGAAGGATCATTACCCCTGCACCCGGAATGATGAAGGTGAGGCCCGCGAGTATGCCGCCGAGCAGACCGCGCTTGAGGTAGCCGACGTAGATGGCGAGCTGCAATGCTTCGGGGCCGGGCAGCATGTGGCAGAAGCCCATGATGCGGACGAAGCGGTCTTTTGAGAGCCAGTGGCGACGCTCGACCATGTGGTTGAACATCATCGTAATCTGCGCGACGGGGCCGCCCACGTTGATGAAGCCGAGCATCAGGAAGTAGAGGAAGACATCGCGCCACGCTGGCATCCGGTGGTCTTCGTCGAGCGCAGCCTCGTCAACTTGCTTGTCGGCGACCGCGGTTTTCTCCGTTAGGGCCTCGTCCATTCTGTTCGCTTCACCCCGTGACTTTGCTGCTCAACTCTTTCGCTTTTTGCCGCCGCCCTTCTTCGCCCCCGACTTACCGGCGTCTTTGCTCAGCAGCGCGTATAGTCCGTCGAAGACCGCGCCCGACTGCCGAATGAGCTTCCGGTCGTCCTTCAAAAGCTCGCCGAGGCCACGCACGACAGCGTTGAGTCCGGCCGCCTCCTGCCGGTTGAACTTATCGTCCTTGAGGTCTATGTCGTGGACGATCTCAGCCATCTGCCGCAGCGCCGGGTCGTTGCCCAGGTCGAACCTCTTGATCATGGTCTCGAAGGTGCAGTCCTCGCCGTGGTGTGTGAACTCCGCGCCGAACATATCGAAGGGGATGCCGCCCTCCACCGTCTCGCCCTCCGCCACGAAATGAAAGCGCGGGCGCTTGTCTATGAACTGCCTGATCAGCCAGGCCGAAGCCAGACGGTCGATGTGAAGGTTGGGCCTGGTG
>JALZHC010000461.1 GCA_030914105.1 Acidobacteriota bacterium | reverse complement strand
GGTCGTAGCCTGCGACGTTCTTCACGACGCGCCCGCCCGCACGGATGATGCGACCATCGGCGAGCGCGACGCGCATGCCGAGCACGTAAGAGCGCGGCGTGCCGTAGCCGAGAGTTTGCGCGCCGCCCGCGCCGGTCGCCGCCACGCCGCCGAGCGTCGCGCGCTGTGCGCCCGGCGGGTCGAGCGGGAGCCACTGACCCGCGCGCCCAACCTCGCGGTTGAAATCCGCGAGCGTCAGGCCCGCTTCGGCAGTCGCGACCAGGTCTGCTGGCTCGTGCGCGACGACGCGCGCCATCCGCGCCGTCGTGACGACGACTCGCACGCCGCGCGCCGCGCCGTCCGCGACTGAACGCGCCGTGTTGCCGGCGTCTAACCCGGAGGCTGCGCCCGCCGGCACGACCTTCCAGCCCTCGCGCGCGGCGACCTTCAAGACTTCGCACGCCTCTTCGACCGAGCCGGGCGCGACGACGACCCCATTCAGTTCTTCACACGTCGCACCCTCGTCTGACTTGTTCGCGCAGACCTCCGCCGAGACATGCCCGTCGCCGACGACGAATGCGAGCATCTCGCGCGCGCGCTCGGCGTCGGACTCATTCCTCGATGTCGGGGCCGACGGTGCCGAAGGCGTTCGCAAAGCAGGCATCGAGATTGTCTGCGAAGACGGCATTGTCTGCGAAGCCGGCGCGGAGGTCGTCTGTGAGAGTGCGGCAGCTTTGCTTTCCGCGACGGCGCGGGCTTCGCCGCAACCTTTGAGCACAGGGATGATCTTGCCGGGATTGCAGAGGCCCGTGGGGTCGAAGGCGGCGCGCACGCGGAGCATCGCGTCGAGCGAGTCGTCGTCGAAGATGAGCGGGAGGTATTCGCTCTTGTCGAGTCCGACGCCGTGCTCACCCGTGATCGTGCCGCCGGCGGCGACGCACGTCTTCATGATCTCGCGCCCGGCCTCGCGCACGCGCTCGACTTCGTCTGCGTCGCGCGAGTCGAAGCAGATGAGCGGGTGCAGGTTTCCGTCGCCCGCGTGGAAGACGTTGGCGACGCGCAGTTGATACTTCGTGCCGATGCGGTAAGTCGCGGCGAGCACTTCGGGCAGGCGCGAGCGCGGCACGACCGCGTCCTGGATGAGAATGTCGGGCGAGATGCGGCCCATCGCGCCGAACGCCCCTTTGCGCGCCGCCCAAAGCTTCTTCCTTTCGAGTTCGTTCGCGGCGAGACGAACCGTGCGCGCGCCGTTCTGCGCGCAGATGGCGCGGACGCGCGCGACCTCTTCATCAATCCCCGCCTCGACGCCGTCAAGCTCGACCAAAAGCGCGCCCGCCGCGTCCGTCGGCATCCCTGCGGCGAAGACGCTCGCCTCGACGGCGCGAATCGTCTCACGGTCAACCATCTCCAGCCCAGCGGGAATTATTCCAGCCGCGATAATCGCCGAGACGGCGCGGCTCGCGTCGTCAATGTCGAGGAAGTCGGCGAGCAGAGTCCGTACCGAAGGCGCGACCGGCGTCAGGCGCAAAGTCGCCTCGGTCGCAATCCCGAAAGTTCCCTCGGAGCCGACGAAGACGCCGAGCAGGTCATAGCCGACAGCTTCAGCGCCTCCGAGTTCGACGACGCGCCCGCCGTAGAGGACGACGCGCGCGCCGACGACGTGATCGGTGGTCGTCCCGTACTTCAGACAATGGATGCCGCCCGCGTTCTCCGCGATGTTGCCGCCGACCGTACAACTGCCCTGGCTCGAAGGGTCTGGGACGTAGTGCAGCCCGTGCTTTGCGACCGCGCGCGAGACCTGAGCGTTGACGACGCCCGCCTCGACGACTGCCAGGCGGTTCTCAACGTCAACCTTCAGCGCACGCCGCATGCGCGCAAGCTCGATGCACACGCCGCCGCCGACGGCGAGCGCGCCGCCCGACAACCCCGTCCCAGCGCCGCGCGGGACGACGGCCACATGCTCGCGCGCGAGCAGTCGCATGACTTCCGAGACCTCTTCGGTTGACGTGGGGAAGACGACGGCGCGCGGCCTGTGACGGTAATGAGTCAGCCCGTCGCACTCGAAGACCAAAAGCTCTTCGGGGTCGGAGATGACCTGTTCCGGCCTGACGACGGCGCAGAGATTTTTAACTAGCGCGTCCAACGGAATCGTTCTTAAACGCTGCGGAAGTGTCTGCCGAATCGTTCGTGCGGCAGAACGGTCGTGCGGCGGCTGAGGTGTTGATGCCTTAGCCGCCGTTTTTGCGTGCCGGGCCGCGTTAGTGTTGACCGCCCGCCGTCTGCGACTTTGTCTGGCCGGTCAGCTCGGCGACGAGCTCGGTGGCGTCGAACATCTTGCGCATGACTTCGAGCATGCCGCGCGAGTCTACGGAGATGGCGCGGTTGACCGACTCGTCGTAGATGAAGTTACCGACGAGCGACTGGATGTTGCCGTCGAAGATGAGGCCGACCAGCTCGCCCTGCCGGTTGACCGTCGGCGAACCACTGTTTCCGCCGATGATGTCGTTGGTCGTGACGAAGTTGAAGGGCGTCTTCAGGTCGAGCGAAGACTTCCGGTCGAGCCAGCGCTGCGGAAGGTTGTAAGGGAACTCGTATTTATGCTGCGCCGCGCGCTCGTAGAGTCCGCCGAGCGTCGTGAAGGGCGCGATGTGGTGACCGTTCTCGTCGTAGCCCTTGACCGCGCCGTAGGAGATGCGCAGCGTGAAGGTCGCGTCCGGATAGAGCTTCGTCCCTTCGGTCTCGAAGAGCGCGTGGGCGATCTTCGCGTAGGCGTTGCGCTCCGGGCCGACGACCTCGTCCTCGTAGCGCTTGCGCACCGCCCGCGCCTCCGTGTCAATCGAGCGCGCGAGTTCGAGCATCGGGTCGTCGGAAGCGTTGATGGCCTCGGCCCCGCCCTTGAAGAGCTGCGCGCGGAACGAGGCGTCCTTCAGTCGTGTGCCGTCGATCAGCTCGGCGGCGCGCGCTTCGGGCGTCTCACCCTTGAGAACCCTTTGAACGAGCGGGCTGGTCGCGCCGTACTCTTCGCGCATGAAGGCGAGCGAGTCGGCGAGTTTCATCTTCTCGAAGTCCGGGTAGAGCGGCGCGTCGGAGGCGAGCGCCGCGCCGAGCGCGGGCAGGCGGTTGTCTGCGTATTCGGGCAGGCGCTCGGCGCTCGGCTTCGCGCTCTCGGCGGCGAAGCGCACGAGCGCGCGCGCGTACTGGAAGAGCTGCGTGTTGAAGCCCGCGGCGAGGTCTAGGAAGCGCCGGTCGCGCTCGTATTGCGCGAAGTTTTTGCGCGCCGTGGCGATTGCGTCGAAGGCGTCGCCGTAGTCGTGTCGGCGGCGCGAGTCGGAGGCGATTGATTGCCGCAGCGCCTGCTCCTCCTTCTGTTTGCGCGCCATCAGCGACTGATCCTTCAGGCCAGCGAGCTGGCCGCGGTAGACCTTCAGCGCGTTCTGAATGCCGTTCAGCTCGTTCTGCGCGCGGCGCGTCTGCTCCGGCCCTTGCGCCATGTAAGCCTTGAGCCCGGCTTCGCGGTGTTCGAGCATCCGGAGCAGGAGCGGGATCGCCGTGTCGCGCAGGTATTCGAGGTTGGCGACCGTGTTGAGGCGCGAGGTCGAGCCGGGGTTGCCGGTGACGAACGTGAGGTCGCCATCTTTCGCGCCCGCCGTTGACCACTTCAGATATTCCGCCGGGTGCACGGGCTGGCCGTTCTCGTAGACGCGCACGAGCGACATGTCTATGTTGAAGCGCGGGAAGTTGAAGTTGTCGGGGTCGCCGCCGAAGAAGGCCGCCTGGAATTCGGGGACGAAGACGAGCCGCACGTCCGTGTACTTATGATAGCGATAAAGGCTGTACTGCCCGCCCTGGTAGAGCGTGATAACGTCGCTGCGCAGGCCCGTCGCCTTCGTTGACTCGGCCTCGATTGTTTGAATCGCGGCGCGGCGCGCGGCCAGAGCCTCGGCGGCGGACGCGCCCGGCTTGACGGCGGCGTTGACGCGCTCCGTCACGTCCTCGATGGATTCGAGCACGTTCAGCTCAAGGTCTGGAATCTTCATCTCCTCGGCGGGCGTGCGCGCGAGGAAGCCGGTCTTGGCGTAGTCCTTCTGCGGGGTCGAAAGCTCGCCGACGATGTCCTCGACGATGTGGTAGTTCGTCAGCACCAGCCCGTTCGGCGAGACGAACGAGCCTGAGCCGCCGTTGTTGAAGCGGACGGAGGCGAGTTGC
>JALZHC010000057.1:6811-10845 GCA_030914105.1 Acidobacteriota bacterium | reverse complement strand
CACGACCCCGCGGACTCGCTCCCCGTCGAAGCCGACGGCGACGTGCGCGGCCGCACGCCCGCCGAGTTCCGAGTGATGCCGGGCGCTTTGCGCGTCGTCTTCTGAAGTGGCCGCTTCAGATTTTGAAGCGACTACTTCAGAAGGAGATTTTGAAGTGACTACTTTAGAAGGGCGCGGGCGCGGGCGACGACGTTCTCGACGTTGAAGCCGAGTTCTTCGAGCGCGGTCGCGCCGGGCGCGGACGCGCCGAAGCGTGAGAGGCAGACGCAATCTCCGGCGGGGCCTGTGTACCTGTCCCAGCCCAGGGGCGACGCGGCCTCGACGGCGAGGCGCGCAAGTGTGTCCGAAGGGATGACGCTCTCGCGGTAAGCCTTGTCCTGCTCTTCAAACAACTCCCAGCACGGCATCGAAACGACGCGCACGGGCACGCCCTCTTTCTGCAAACGCTCGCGCGCTTCGAGGGCGAGCGAGACTTCTGAGCCGGTGGCGAGGATGATGAGTTGGGGCGTCGTCGGCTCGTTCTCGACGAAGTCGGGCGAGGCGTCGGCGGCGACGGGGGGCGCGCCTGTGAAGGTCGCTTCAGCGATTATATAAGCGCCGCGGCGCGCGCCTTCGGCGGAGGCGTAGAGGCCCTCGCGGTCAAGGAGCGGGAGCTTCTGGCGCGTGAGGACGAGCGCGGTCGGCGCGTGGCGGCGGAGGATGGCGAGCCGCCAAGCCTCGCGGACTTCGTGCACGTCCGCCGGGCGTATGACGTAGAGGTTGGGAATCGCGCGCAGGCCCGCGAGCTGCTCGATGGGCTGGTGCGTGGGGCCGTCTTCGCCGAGTCCGACGGAGTCGTGCGTGAAGACGTAGACGACCTGGACGTGCGAGAGCGCGGCCAATCTTATGGCGGGCTTCATGTAGTCGGAGAAGCACATGAAGGTGCCCCCGAAGGGGATGAGTCCGCCGTTGAGGCTCATGCCCGTCAAGGTCGACCCCATCGCGTGCTCGCGGACGCCGAAGTGGAGGATGCGCCCTTCGTAAGAGCCGGCCTCGAAGCTGCCGCCATCTTTAATGTCGGTGTTGTTCGAGGGGCCGAGGTCGGCCGAGCCTCCGACGAGCATCGGCATGTGCGGCGCGAGCGCGTTGATGACTTCGCCCGAAGCCTGCCGCGTCGCCTGCGGCTTGGCGTTCTCAAACGAGGGCAGATGACTCTCCCAGTCGGCGGGCAGCTCGCCGCTCATCGTCGCGCGCCAGGCCGAGGCGAGGTCTGGAAACTCGCCTTCGTACTTTTCGACGAGCGCGTTCCACTCGGCTTCCAACTGCCCGCCGCGCTCGACGCTGCGGCGGAAGTTCGCGAGCGCCTCTTCGGGGACGTAGAACTCCGCGTCTTCGGGCCAGCCGAGGTGTCGCTTGGTTTCCTTCACGGCCTCCGCGCCGGGCGCGTCGGAGTGGGCCTTGCGCGTGCCGGCGGTCGGCATGCCGTAGCCGATTGTAGTCTTGACGGAGATGAGCGAGGGTTGGTCGGCGACCGACTGCGCGTCGCGTATGGCGCGTTCAATCGCGTCGAGGTCGTTGCCGTCTTCGACCGTTGAAGTGTGCCAGCCGTAGGCTTCAAAACGCTTCGGCACGTCCTCGCTGAAGGCGAGCGAGGTGAAGCCTTCGATGGTGACGTGGTTGTCGTCGTAAAGATAAATAAGCTTGCCTAAGCGCAGGTGGCCGGCGAGCGAGGCGGCCTCGCTGGCGACGCCTTCCATCAGGTCGCCGTCGGAGACGATGGCGTAGATGTAATTATCAATAAGAGGGAACTCAGGCTTGTTAAATTTCGCCGCGAGGTGCGCCGCGCCCATCGCCATCCCAACGCCGTTGGCGAAGCCCTGGCCGAGCGGCCCCGTGGTGATCTCGACGCCGGGCGTGAGTATGTTTTCCGGGTGGCCCGGAGTCTTCGACCCCCACTGGCGGAAACGCTTCAGCTCTTCGAGCGGCAGGTCGTAGCCCGTGAGGTAGAGCAGAGAGTAGAGGAGCATCGAGCCGTGGCCCGCCGACAAGAGGAAGCGGTCGCGCCCAGCCCACTTCGGGTTCCGCGGGTTGTGACGCAGAAAGCGCGTCCATAAGACGTAGGCCATCGGGGCCGCGCCGAGCGGAAGGCCGGGATGGCCCGACTCGGCCCGTTGCACCGCGTCGATGGAGAGCGCGCGGATGGTGTTGATGCAAAGCTGGTCGAGTTCGGGCGTGGTCTCTCTGGTCGGCGTTGTCGCGCTCATGCTTTTCGATTCCCCCTGCGTCGAGATGATTACTGCGGTGATGCCGACATGATACCGAAAGAGGGCGGCGGGTGACTAGGCGAGCCGGAAAACAGAACCGCGAGCGGTAGCGGGTGCTTTTGCTACAGAGACACAGAGGCACAGAGTTAAGTGAATAACTCTGTGCCTCTGTGTCTATCCCGTGCTGAGACCCGCGAGGCTTCCGCTCGCGGTTCTGTAACTGTCCTGCGGCTCGCTTACGTCTGTCAGCGAACCGCGCCGACGGCGCGTGCGGCGTTGACGCGCCCGCCCGTAACGACCTTGCCTTGCAGCGAGTCGAGCTTGTCCACCGTGCCCAGGAGTCGCTCGCGCAGCTCCTTCACTGAAAGATTAGGCTCGACCGAGAGCACGAGCGCCGCCACTCCGGCGACGAACGGAGTCGCCATCGAGGTGCCGGAATGCTCCTCGTATCCGCCGTCGAGCCACGTGCTCAGAATCTCCTTGCCGGGCGCGGCGAGGTGGACGCTCTTCGCGCCGTAGTTGGAGAAGGAAGCCAACTGGTCGCGGCGGTCGAGCGCGGCGACCGAGATGACGTTCGGAAGCTTGTAGCCCGAAGGGTAGTGCGGCGAGCGGTCTGCGTCCGCCGAATCGTTGCCGGCGGCGGCGACGAAGAGGATGTCCGAGTCGCCGGCCTTGCGGATCACGTCTTCGAGCGCGCGAGACTTCTGGCGCGAACCCCAGCTCGCGCTGATGACGCGGACGTTGACGCCGTCCGCTTTGCGCGCGATGACGTAGTTGATCGCCTCAATCGCGTCCTTCGTCGTGCCGAAACCGCCCTTGCCCATGAACTTCAAAGGCATGATCTCGACCTTCCAGTTGACGCCGGCGATGCCTTCGTTGTTGTCCCCTTCGGCGCCGATGATGCCGGCGCAGTGCGTGCCGTGGCCGTTCTCGTCCATCGGGTCGCGCGCTTCGCCCAGGGCGCTGAAGCCGTCGTAGTCGTCGATGACGCCGAGCTGCCGGTCGAAGTACATCTCCATGTCGTCGGGCCGGTGCCACATGTTGTTCAAGAGGTCTGGGTGCGTGTAGTCAACGCCGCTGTCGAGGACGGCGACGACGACCTTCTGGCTGCCGTGCGTCTTCGACCACGCCGCGAGCGCGCTGATGTCTGCCTGCGACTTGCCGTCGCGCTGCCCCGTGTTGACGAGGCCCCACTGCTCGCCCAGCAGCGGGTCGTTCGGCCCCGTGTCGAGGTCGTAGGAGGCGAAGCGATCGCGTAGGCTCGACGCTTCGAGCGGCTCGGCGCGGATGACTTCGTTCGGCTCGACGTACTCAACTTCGGGGAGCGCGGCGTAGTCGCGCACGACCTCTTCCGCCGTCTCGCCGTTCAGGTCTTCGACGGCGACGAGACCATCGACCGACTCGATCTCGTCTTCCACGCGGTCGTGCAGCCGCGCGGCGTCGGCAGCAATCCGCTCCTCGGTCGTGCCGGCACGAAACCGCACGAGCACCTCCGCGTGCGCCGGGCCAGACTCCTCTTCAGCGCCGGACTCTTCTTCCGACTCGGCTGACTCCGACTCGTCTGCGGCGGCGGGCGCGACCTCCTGCGCGTCCGGCTGCGGCGCTGTCTCGCTCCGCCAATCCCAGCGCCGCACCTGCCCGACAATCGCGGCCAGAAGCACGAGCGCCACGGCCAGCGCCAGATGCACGGTGAATTTATGCCGGTTCATCGCTCACTCCTTCGGAGAGTCCGGAGTCGGGAGTCTCGGAGTCTGGAGTCAAGACCGGTTGCCTTTGCCTCCGGACTCCGAG